>JASHYS010000036.1 GCA_030042915.1 Acidobacteriaceae bacterium | reverse complement strand
CGCCGCGTGGACGAAGGCCGGCCACGCCCGCACGCCACGCGTTTCAGTCAGCCGCAGCATTTTCGCTTTGATCGACGACCGCGATCACGCTTATTTCGGACGAGACGGTGCGGAAGGAGACCAGTTCGGTTTCATTGACGGCCCCAAGCGAGCGATCTTCGGACGCACCTATGTGGCGGAGCCGGATATTTTGATCGGGCAACTCAGAGAAGACGAAGCCATTGCCGAGGCCGACACGTTGTTGTTAACTGTTCCAAACCAGCTTGGAGTCGCCTACAACGCGCATGTCATGGAGGCGATTCTGACGACAGTCGCTCCGGCCCTCGGTTGGCGCTAAACGAAGCGCAAACGGGCGTTGCATGGATCCGGGCGGAAGGGTGGGTGAGGTCTTTTGGGCAATGAAAAAGGCTGCGCGAGGCAGCCTTTTTCCTCGATCTCGAACGGGGGCCCATTTAATCAACTTTGTCGGGCCCGCGCTTCACGGGTTTTGGTCCCGTAACGCGCTGGGTCAAATGGTTGCGGGGGCTGGATTTGAACCAGCGACCTTTGGGTTATGAGCCCAACGAGCTACCGGGCTGCTCCACCCCGCGTTCTCATTTTATCAACTGGCTTAGCAAGGGTCAATCGCCGGTACTGGGTTCGTTTGGAAGAAGCATCCGTCAGGGGCTAAAGCGTCTGCGTGAGATCTCGGATTTGGTCGCGAAAGGCCCGCGGCTGAAGCCTCACGAGTCTCTTCTGCGGAATTCAGCAGCCTAAAGGCTGCTGCTCCCTCCAGCCGCACCTATTTGATGTCGGTGGCCGATTCGTCGGGCTCGCCTTCTACCGAGATGCGCAGGGAGCGCAGAAAATGCAGATCGTTCTGGGTGAATGTTCCAACCTGCCCGTGCGGCTCCGCGCTGGCATCGCCGCCGTCGGCGCTCTTGGTCACCGTGACCACTTCATTCAGACCGATGGTCGCCTCGAGCATGAGCAAAACATCGAAGCCGTGCTTGCGAATGTCTTGCACCACCCCTGCAATCTGCTCGCTCTCGATTACGGATTCGTGGATGGCCTCGCCGAGTTGCTGAATGAGTTCGCGGAGACGCGATGTCACAAGTACCTCCCGGTGCGGCCCAAGTATGATCGGAACGCAGGTAGCGGCTTCGAATCTATCTACCTTACCGCCATTTCTGGCGAAGAGCAACCAGGACGCCGCATGCGCTCCGGGCCGCTGCTACCATCATAAACGGTATGAGAGCTCGCATGATCGGGCGCGCCTTGGGGATTGGAGTGCGCGTCGCGGGGCGCATTGCCGGGCAGCAATTCGCCGCCAGGTCGTCGTTCGCGGCTCACCCGCAGTCGCCCCCGCCTGCGCCCGCATCTGGCGCTACCGGCGAACGCCGGAGCGACGCACAAACTGCCGGACGCATGGTCGCGCATGCCGGACGTGGCGTGAGGCGCGGCCTGGGCGGCTTCCTCAAACCGTTCCGTCACGTAGGGGGCATCGTTTGGCTGGAGGTGACCGGCTTTTTCTTTCTGCTTTTCGCGGTGCTCTTTGTTTTTCGCCTGTGGCAGAACTGGGCGAGCCTTTCCAGGGAGCCGGTGCAGCGGGGTTTGATTATCGGGGTTGCGCTTGTGTTTATCTACCTGGGAGCCAGCTCCTTCTGGCGTGCACGCCGGCGCTCCCAATCGGGTTGATCAACTGCTCGCAGAGGGAGATTTCAGGGCTGCCTATCTCAATCCGAGGCTTGCGGCGTTGCCGACGCGGGTTGCGAGGCGCCGCTGAAGCGGCTATAGACCAGCGCCATGGCCAGAATCAGCAGAATTGCGCCCAGAACCAGAACGCTGCCCTCGGGGCCGACGGATCCGCCGCTCCAGAGGGGATTTCCCGCCGGGTGACTGGTGAGGTAGCAACCATGCGGCGTGAGCCCGCTGTCGGCAGTTCCGTAGAAGTAGGTCTCGCCCCAGTCCCAGGAGGCATGGCAGCCAATGGCCCACCAGGCCGAGCCGGTGACGCGTACGCTGACGCAGAGGACAAAGCCGACAAACGCGGCGGCGAAGATGCCGATCCAGGCCTCGCCGGGGTTGGCCACATGCACATAGCCAAACAGGGTTGAGGTGACCCACGCCGCATACCAGAATGCACTGCGAGCAGCAGACTTCAGGTGGAGTATGAGGCACGGGAAAAACCCGAGCAAGGCGGCGACATACACGCCCCAGGCAGCGGTTCCGTGAACCCTGATTGCGATGTCGGCGCAGAGCAACGCAATCACGCCCAACGCCCACCAGAAATTGATGCCGCGTGTCAGGGTGAAGAGTCCATAGCAACGGAAGAGCCCCTCTTCGACTGAGCCCCCTACAAGAAAGATGCAGCCCCATAAGGCGCCAAATTTAAAGATGGCCGCGCCGGAAAGTGCAACAGGACCGAAGTGCAGCCAGCCGCCTGCCGCGAGCGCTCCGACAAGGGCCGATAGAGCGAGAAAGCCAGCCGCGAGGCCGAAGAAAAAATGTTGCGGCCGCCGCGGACCGGTGAGGTTGTAATCAAGAACTCGCCGGCCCTCGATGAGGCCGACAAGCGCCATGGCGATGAGCAGCGCGAGCAGCGCTCCGGCTTCTGGGAAGAACAGCCCCCCGAAGGCAAACTCTTTTTGCCCGGTCAGATTGAAATGGAACAACGCCAAGTCAATGGCGGTGTTGATGGCGATGAAAAGGAAGACGAATACCAGCACCGACCAGCCGGCGCGCAGGCCCTGATCGCCGATGAAGATCCATCGCAGTCCACGATCTTGTTGGGCCGGCGCCAAGGGTTCCGCGGGCTCCGGCTTCAGGGCCGGTTGGGATTCATTGGGGGCGGGCACATTTTGGGCATGAGTCGAATTCTCTGACTCCATGGAAGCTCCTTTGGCTGCCGGAGTTTACCGGGAAACTTCCATTCTACGCAAACTGGCGATGTGGGAGGCGCTTAGGGGTAGCGGCGCGTGAATTTGAACACCATGGAAAAAACGCCCGATTCATCGCGGGCCACAACCACGGAGACGTGACGGTTGATGGCAACTTCGGCCTGAAGCAGCTGTTCATTGGTAGTGTTGATGTCGGTGGCGTAGGTGAGAACTACGGTGCGGCCGAATTGTTCTTCGACGGTGATGCGCGTTGTGGAGTTTCCGAAGGCGCCGAGATAGTTCGGGTCCAGTTTGACCGAGCCGGCTCCGAAAAGCCTTTGGATTCGGTTGCTCACGGTGGCGTTGAGGGCGCCGCCCAGCAGCGCGTCGGTGGTGGGATTGGTCATCGACTGCTCCTGCTGCTGTGTATACAGACGCTGCTGGTTGGAAGTGTGGCCCAACGCCAGCAGCGAGACCACGTCTGCCTCGGGCAGGGGAGGGTCGCTGCGGTAGGTTACGGACATTTTTTGCGGCGATCCGTGCAGATCGAGAAAGACATCGTAATCTTCAACGTGGGCCGTGGCGCTGAGGTCGATGATCGGCTCAATGCGAACGGGATTGGTGAGGCTGATCTCGCCGCGCTCCAGGTCGTAACGCGTTCCGGCAATGAGCGCGCTACCCTCGGTGACCGAGACGCGGCCTAAAAGCGAGGGCGAAGCGAGGGTGCCGCGCAGATGCAAATCCACGTCGCCGGCCAGCTTGGCAAAGGCATTCTGAAAGTTTAATTGGGGCGAAGAAACAACGTGCACGTCGAGGCGCACGTGGTTCGACGGCGCCTCAGGCGCCGCGACGGATTGCACGGCGGTTCCGGCTTGGGCTGCCAATGAGGCCAGATCGAGGTCAGGGCTGGCATAGAACCGTGTGATCTGGACATCGCCGCTGAGCAGCAGATTGTTTTGCTCGCCCTGCAGGTGCAAACGGGCATCAGCCAGCGATGTCACGCCTTCGGGGTAGCGAATGCGCACGCCGTTGCCCGTCACGGTGAGATCAGCAAAGATGCCGTGCTGATAACTGAGCGATCCGCCTACGCTGAGTAAACCGCCGCCGGTCATTGCCGTCAGCGAGCGGACTTCAAGCCGGTTCTGGTTGAATACCAGCGTGCCGTGCAATTGGCTCAGGCCATTGGCAAAGTCTTCAAGGGCCAGCGAGCCGTTTTGGAATTCAATACGGCCCTGCATGGCTGGATGCTGCAACGGCCCATGCGCCTCTACCGTAAACGTGGTCATGCCGCTGGCGGTCAGATCGGGATCGAGTGTCTCGGCCAGCTTGAGATTGATGGAGCCGTCGGCGGCAAGATCGAGTTGCCGTGATCCTGCAAGCGAAAGTCCGCCATGCACGCGCAGATCGGTGCTTTCACCGGTAACGTGCAAAGGATCCAGCTCGACGCGGTTGTTGGCGAGAGTGACGTGCAACCCGCCCTCGCTTTCGAGTGGGACCCCAGCGATGGTGACGGCCAGCTCGCGCAGGCGGGCATCTCCGCGAAGCTGCTCAGGATGTTCAAGCGGGCCGTCGATCGTCACCGTTCCGGCCAAAGCAGAGTTACCGCTGAACGCTTCAATATGAGCGGTCCGCAAGATGGCGCCGATATTGAAGTGCGCGAATTGCAACTGCGCATGCGTTGTGTAGCCGCCGGCAAGTTCGGTCTGGCCGTGGAGCGCCATTTCCGCGCCTTCTGTCTGAGTGGTCAGGTCGTAATTGAGAACGTGGCCGGCGGAGTGCGCGGTGAATGTTGTTTCGTTGAAGCGTTGGCCGGCAACCGAAAGCGAGGCGATGGTGGCCTTGCCATCGAGGTGAGGATCGTCAAGTGTGCCCGAGCCGCTGACGGTTGCGCTCATTGTCCCGGCGGCTTGCAGGTTTTGTTTTTCGAGCCAGCGAATTTGCTGGAGATCGATTCCGTCGCCATGTGCATCCAGCTGGAATTCCCGGCTTTTTAAGTCGTAACTTCCTGAAGCAGAGACGCTGCCGCCCCACTCGCGCACTGTGACCGACCGCAACTTCATGACCTGGGCGGCCACTGCACCATCGATGCGAAGCTGAGAAAACGGCTCACCATAAGCTGATCCGTTCTCCATCCGCAGCCAGCCGGAACCCGATGGCTCGTGCAGTGCACCGTCGGCTTGGATTTCGGTATCGAAGACGCCTTCCACGGGCAGGTTGGCCGGCAAAAGCGGCTGCACGTCCGCAGTATCGACATGGGAAGCCTGAAGACGAACGTGGAGAACCGAGTTGGCGTCGAACTGCGGCTTTGTGCCCGGCGACGCATCGAGGGTTCCGCGCAGCGAAATGTTCGATCTCCCGCGAACGAGCTGCGCGCTCTCGATACCGATTTCGGTTTCGGAGTAGCTTCCGGTCACTGCGACGGAATCCATGCGCACAAACTGGGGCTGGCCGGTGCCGCCTCGAGAGGCCGGCATCTCCAGCGCCAATTGCGTGGCCCTCAGATCGCCTGTGATATGCGGGTTCGCCAGCGATCCGGTCCAGGTTCCCTGAAAATCCCCCTGACCGGCCAAAGTCACCGGCAGGGCCGCTGTACCCGATCTGCCGTCGCGTTTCAATCCCAAGCTGCGCAGCACGGAGTCAAATTCTGCCAGGTCGTGGGAGTGCAACTCGACAGTGAGGGCGGAGGATCTGGTCATGGGATAAGCGCCGATAGTTCCGTGGGCCTGCAGGTCGCTCGCGGGCAGATGGACTTGGAGCCTTTGCAGGTTCACTTGCCCATTGCGCTGCGCGTAGGACCCGTCGATGACCCCGCTTGCGGGCGCCTCGCCTGGAGGGGTCTGCCGTGACGGGCTCAGGTTCAACAACGTGTTCACCGTGACCGTCCCAGAATCGCCCCTGGTCCACGCGGCGATGGCAGATCCGTTCAACCGCGCGTCCACGCCGAGGCGGCGGTATGCAGGTGTGCTCACCATATCGAGAATGGTGTCGAGCGATACGTCTTTGAAATTCGCTGTCACCTTCCCGTTCACATCAACGTCGGGGGTTGGACGCCGGACCAGCACGTTCCTTCCGGCGCGATACGACTCATTTCCTTTTGCTGTGATTTGAGCAGGCTTCGCCGCAGCCGGAGGAAGCCAGGGTTCGAGCGCGACGGTGCCCTCGATTTGCCCGCCCTGACGCAGGCGCGCAACGATCCCGGTGATGAGCAACTGGCTGGAATCGGCGTGGACATGCGCATCGAGGGTCACGCCCGGGGCCTGCACACCGGTACCGATATATGCGCCATCGTCGATGTGGACGCCGCCGTCGATTCCGAACTTGCCGCCGGCGCCTTCGGCAGAGAGATCGAGGTGTGCGATACCCTCTGGCGCGTCGGCATACCCGGTGAGGGAATCGAGAAGCCGCATGTCCAGATCGCCGTACACCTTGGCGTGCCAGGCGGGGTGGGTAAAGTCTTCGAGGTCCCCGGCAATCTCGAGCACATGCTCGCTGGTTTGGTGACTTTGGGCCGTGATCCGCAGGCTGGGCACCAGAATCCGTTGGCGTTCCAGATCGAGAGCTGCCTGCACGGTTCCATGAACCGGGAGCGCTTTGATATCGGGCAGGTTGCGGGCAAGATTCAGGTCCGATGCCAGAGCTTCGATGTGGTAATGCTCCGGCGCGCGCCAAGCAGGCGGCACGTAGCTCAGACGCAGCGAGACGTCGCCAGCAGTGAAATCGAGCGGAGCGTAGCGGTTCTGATAGTCGAAGGCAGCGGCGCGATCGTCGTAGTCGAACGTGCCGTGCTCAACCGCAACGTGGTGGGCGCGAAGGTCGAAGAGCTGGTCGACGACCGGCCTTCCCTGGGCGCGGTGCTGATGGGGGTGAGGCTGGTTTGTCGACCCGTCAGGATAGACGATCAAGTGCAGTCTGGGTCCGTCGACTTCGAGATCGCGGAGCAGAATGCGCGGGCTGAAGAAACCCAGAATGCTGAAGCGTACGCGCAGCCGCTCGACCCGCGCGTAGGGGGCATCGCCGGGGTCTTCAAGGCCATGAATCACCAGCCCGTCGCCTTCGGCTTCAAGGTGGAGCAAACGCCAATGAAAGCTTTGCATCTCCACTCGCCCGCCGGTCGCGTTGGCGATTTCCCTCACCAGGCGGTTGCGCACCCCGTTTTGAAACGCCTCGGAGCTGGCAACAAAAAAGAAGCAAGTCAGCGCCAGCAACAGCAGGACGACCCCTGCACCCAGCGTGAGCGGAAGGTGGCGGAGAAAGAATCGGCGCAGGCGCGAGCGCGAGCCGCGAGAAGGGGGTTTCGGCGTGACCGAAGGCCGGGAGGAGAGCGAAATGGGCTCGGGTTCGCTCATGGATTTCCTCCCTGGCGGGCGCCTGGGCTTGCAGCGGCTTGCGGTGCGGCAGCGAGTGCGGGGTCGAGTACCTCGATATCGCCTTGCTGGCGCAGGTTGTTCAGCCAGTTGTCGAACAGCACGTTTACCTGCTGTTGCAGCAGAATCTCCTGAATGCGCGGCGCGACATCATCGAATGGAGGAACGGCCTCGCCGGGTGCGTACTGTGGCAGGAGCGAGTCGTGATAGTAGGTTTCGATTTGTTGTTGCGAAATCTGGATGCCCTGGCGGAATCGCTGCTCAACGAAGCGAAGAATCTCGAGCCGGTAGCGCAGATAGGATTCGACACGATCGGCGGTGAGCCCATGCGAGTTGAGAAACGCCGTCCACCCCGAGTCGGTGGCGCAGTTCTGGTGCACGCAAGCGGGAAGCTCGGTACGAATTTGCTCCAGGCGGGCATCCACCTCCTGCTGCGTGGGTTCAACGGCTTGGAGGTCCTCCTGGCGGATTTGCTGTTCAATGAGCGTGCGGCTGATCAATTGCTCGAGCGCCCGCTGCTGCGTGAGCTCGCCCTGGCCGGAGTTATCAGGATCGAGAATCGAAAGGCGGATCTCGTCGTCGAGGTCACTGGAAAGGATGACGTGTTTATTCACCACCGCGACCGCACGATCAAGCACCACCGGAGATTGAGACGATGTGGCTGGCGCCGGAGACGCGTTGGCCTGGCCCGCGCACTGCAGCCCAGCGGCACCGGCCATAGAAGCTGCCAGCAGCCAACGCACGATGCGACAGCTTGTGATGACGACCGAGTTTTGGGACAGTTTGATCATCAGAAGGCCTGCCCCAGACTGAAGAAGAAGTTAATGTGTGGCGCCTGTCCGACGTAAGGGCCCGATTCGTAGCCGGGCGGCGTGGGAATCGAGTAGTTGATGTTGACCGGATAGATGGGCGGGTTCAGGTTGTAGCTGAAATCGAAGCGAATGGGGCCGACGGGCGTATGGTAACGCAAACCAGCGCCCAGAGCGTGCGAGAAATCGTTGAAGCTGCACAATCCTTGCTGACCTGTCGAGGTGACGGGGCCATTGGGAAGATAGGTCGAAGGTTGACCGGGGGTGGCCAGCATGCGGCACGACGAACTGTCGGGCTGGCGCACGCGCAGGGCGCTGGCCCATGCATCTCCGGCGTTGGTAAACACGTTGCCCATGTCGTGAAAGATGACAAAGCTGACGGTGTTGCCGACCCAGGGCAGTGAGGGCGGGGGCAGACGTAGCTCAGTGCTGTTGATGAGAGCTCCAGCGCCACCGATCTGGTAGCCGGTTTCAGGGTCGCGCGGGCCAGCGGCATTCCAGGCAAAGCCGCGCAGAGAAACGGCGCCGCCCGCGTAGAGCCGCTCGGGCAGCGGAAGCAGCTCACTGGAGCCGGAGCCGAAGGAGCGTATCTGCCCGTAGCGCGTATTGCGCGCCAGCACGAAGCGGTTTTTGTCGAAGCTGTAGTAGCTGGAGTTCGAGGTGTCGATACGATTGAACTCGGCTTGCGCGCCAAAGGTCTTGGCGGAAAGAAACTCCTGAAAACTCGTGGAGGTTCCGCGGTGCGCATCCAGGGGCACGTCGCGGGTATCGCGTATCCACGTGAATGCCGGCCCGCCAACGCGCGTCGCGGTGGAAAGCTCGGAGATTTCGCCGGGTTGGACCTGCAAGCTGCTGGCCGCAACCTTCACGCGTCGGAAGTCGAGTTCGTAGACAAAGGTGTTGGCGCGCGAGAACCACGACTCGGGACGATTGAAGCTCTGCGTTCCACGAATCGCTCCCTCAAGCCGCGAAGCGACGTAGGTTGACACGTCCTCGCTATTGGCATAGCTGGCGGAGAATGTCAGGCCGAAGTTCGGATCGCCTTCGAAGTGCGGAAGCTGGTAGAGAAGGCCGATACTTTGCTCCAGCAAGCCATAGGTTCCACGCAGCGAAACCGATTGCTCGCGGCCAAATAGATCGTTGCGCGTGATTTCAATCAGCCCCCGCGGACTGACGCCGGTCTTGCCGTTGGGGCTGCATTTGACGCCTGCGGCAAAAGCTCCAGCGCAGTTGTTCTGCGGCTGCCCGGTTTGCGCCTCGAAGCCGATGCCGGGAGTGAGCGACCAGCGCCTTGCCTCGACTGCCTGCAGCAGGACCGTTTTTTCCGGTTCGTCGCCGTCGGGGTTTTCAACCGCCGTGTTCACCTCGTTGAAGAGCGCGAATCCATAAAGGTTGCGCTGGGTGTCGGCGAGCGCGGTCTGGCTGAGCGGGTCGCCGGCGCGCACGGTAATGGCGCGCGCCACAGTTGACGGACGCGTGAACTCGAGCCCAGTCAGCACCACGTTGCGAACAAACACCTGTTGTCCCTCATCGATTTGAAACGCCACGTCGATCCTGTTCGCATCCGAAGCTTCGGGTTGCCGGTTGACGCTGACAGAAGCCTGGTCAAATCCCCGGCTGTAGTACTCGGTGAGCAAGGCGTCGTGATCTCCCGCCAGGTTGCTTGGTGAAAGCACCTGCCCGGGCGCGGTGTTTAGGAGGGAAATCAGGATAGGCGCATCGATATGCTGGTTGCCTTCAATCCGCACGGCGCCGACGCGCTGTTGCTCGCCCTCGCTGATGCGATATGTGACCGTGAGCGGGGCGGGGCGCTCGATGGCCGCCGGCCGCGATGCTGCGCCGGTCACGGACGGCGGATTGCTGACCGCAACCGATTCGAGGCTTCCGATCTCCGGCGTGACCTTGACCTGAGAGAAGCCATTGTTCTGGTAAACGGATTCAAGCGAGCTGACGTCAGCCGAAACCAAAGCCTGGCTGTAAATGCCGTGCGGGTCGAGAAGATCGACAGCGTGAACGCTGATCAGATCCATCAGGGTGAGTGTGTCAAAATAGCGGTTCCCGACGATTGAGACCTTTTGCACACGGCGTCGAATCCCCAGTTGCACGCTGTAGACAATGGTCACTTGCCTGTTGCCCGAGGTGTTTACCTTGTGATCCACCTTGGCGTCGAAATAGCCGAGGCGTTGGTAGTAGTCGCGCAGCCGCCGATTGCCCTCGTTGAGCAGGTCCTCGTCAACGCTGCCCTCTTCAAAGATGGGGATCAGCCGCTTTAACCGCTCCTCATCGATGTTCGCCCCTTCGACGCCCACGTTGACCACCGGGCCCCGGTTGGCTGAGAAGTGGTAGTCCATGCTCGTGGTGTGCTGATCGTAAGTCGCGGACTCAAGTTTGACTTCCGCTTCCAGCCGATCCTGCTTTTGGTATTCCTTCAGGACGCCATCCAGTGCGCGACTGACCGTGTCATGGTCGACGTGCACAATCTTCCAGAGGTGAGCCCGCAGACGGAACTCCTGGAGCGACATTCCGGGGTCGCCCGTGACCGTGATTCTGCCGATGTGTGCCCGCGGCCCCGCAACCACGTGGAAGGCAATATCGGCGAGCTGCTGGGCTGGGCGTGGGGTAATGGTTTGCGCGATGGCCGATTCATGAAATCCATTTTCTTCAAGCGTAGAGCGCATCTGCTCCACAGCCCGGATCATCTTCGCCTGGGTTAATCGGGTCCCGGCATCAAGCTGGCTGGCGCGTTCCAGTTGGGTATTCATGGTGGGGCCAGGGGCTCCGTCCACGCTCACCGTGCCGATAAACGCAGCCGGCTTGCCGCCAAAGATCAGATTCACAACATCGCCCTGGCGTGTTCCCGTAACCTGGAGGGTTTCATAGAGCCCAGTGGCATACAGTTGCCGCAGGCTCTTCTTCAAACCGTCTTCGGTCAACGGCGTTCCCGTGGTTTGTGCGAGATGGTCGGAGAGCGGGGCGAGGCGATCGGCCGGGACGCCTTGGAACGAGATTTGGCCCACCGTCAAACCCTGCCAAGCAAGGATGGCATCGTCTGACGGATCGGAGCTGGATGAATCCAAAAAGTTGAGGGGAGCAGGGGAACTGTGTGAGCCACCCGAAATAGCGGTTCCCGCCGTATTCGGTTCCTGGCATCCGCCCGGTTGCGGCATTGCTGCAATGCAGGCGAGCCCCGAGGCCAGGAGCAGCGATTTCGAAACCCCTGCAGCCGGGAGCAGGCGCCTGAACGCCAAGCATAGAGAGAAGCGATTGGGAGGGGCCAGTCGGTGGGTGACCGGGTGAGCGCCGCACCTTGCTGCCGGCTTTGTCCGCAAGACCATATCTTATAGAAAGCGCTTAGGAAACATGTCCTAAAAATGAGCGAGCGGCTCAACTTGCGCCCCAACGGCGCCGTCTTTCAGGGTTTTTGGTGCAATCCCGGCAACCCTAGCTGCTTCTCCATATACTAACGAGATAGGAAGCTTCGGCAAAATGGGAGAGAACCAACTTTAAAATCAAGCTCCAGAAGGAGTCGCCGCCTGTATCAGGCCCATCGTCAGGCCCTGTAGTTAGGGACCCTGGTTTTCTTGTTGGGTTGTGTTAGGCGCGACGGCCTGTAGCCGGGCAGCCCCGTGCGCACCCTGAGCCGTGCCGCGAACATCGCAATTGACGAGAATCAACAAGAATCAACAAGGAAGAGCATGACCCATTCCCCACCACCTGCCCAAACTCCCAACCGAACGCGACCGAACCGCGGTGTAGACGCTGCCCGCGGGACGAACGAAGACCATTCCAGAACAACTGCGCCTGCCAACTCTGCGAATCCTGGGGACGCCGATGTATTGGTTCGCGCTCAGGCAGGAGATCATCACGCTTTTGCCCAGCTATATTCGGTGCATAAACGGCGCATTTACTCTCTCTGCCTGCGCATGGTGGGCAACATAGCCGAGGCCGAAGATCTGACGCAGGAAGCGTTTTTGCAGCTGCATCGCAAGATTGCAACTTTTCGCGGCGATTCGGCCTTTTCCACCTGGCTGCACCGGCTGGCCATCAACGTGGTGCTGATGCAGCTCCGCAAGAAAGGCCTGTCGCTCATCTCGCTTGACGAGGCCATGGAGCCGACACCCGATGAAGGTCCCAGCCGCAGTTTCGGAGCTCCCGATCTAACCCTGACCGGCACGATCGATCGTCTGGCGCTGGAACGCGCAATTGCCGAGCTGCCCGCCGGCTACCGGCTCATTTTTATCCTTCACGACGTGGAGGGATTTGAGCATAATGAAATTGCTTCGATGCTCGAGTGCTCGATCGGCAACAGCAAGTCGCAGTTGCATAAAGCGCGTCTGAAGCTGCGCGAAGCGCTGCGCGCCGCAAAACGCCAGGAGGCGCGGTCATGACCGGCGATGGGAACAAGCTGAACTGCGCGGACTTCCAGGCACAACTGCCTGAGTTGATTGGCTCAGGCGAAGACGTCTCTTCTCATCCACACCTGCAGACTTGCGAGCTATGCCGCGCTTTGCTGGCCGATCTGGAAACTATTGCCGATGCTGCGCGCCAGTTGTTCCCAAGCGTGGAGCCTCCTGACGAAGTGTGGGAGCACATCGAATCTGCGATTAAAAAAGAAAAGAAGTAGCTTCTGCTGGCCGGACCGGTGTGCGACTCCGGATGCTCCCGAACTAGAGCCCCGCAGCCATATTTTTTCTGGGGCGGGGCCGGGCTTGGAGCGGATGATGGACGCCCTGTTACCCACTGATTCTCGAGCTGCTTCAGCCGATACATCCGGACAAGGGAGGGTCGACCGTGGGGAGCTTCGCCAGCGCGAAACTGCCTGGATAAAAAGCACTTACGGCTCAAGTCTCTTGATATGGGTTGCAGGCATTTCAGGATCCGAAAAAGAGCCTCAAGGAACCCTGACAAGGGCCGAAACGTAAGGCAAAGTGATGGGGATTAGTCGAACTTCCCAGAGCCGAGATCTTGCATCCTTTTCCTTTTTTGCGTTATCTAAATAAAGAAACTTGATACGAGGACACTCAATGGCAAGCAAGCCAATTCCCGAACCCCATGACGCTCCAGAGCGGAACACCGGTGCCGTACGCACCATTCCCGTGTTGCCGGTGCGGGATACCGTCCTGTTTCCGCATGCGGTGCTACCGCTGACCGTTGGCCGGGAAAGCTCCATCCAGCTGATCGAATCGTTGGGTGAGGAACGGAGCATTGTGGTCGCGGCCCAGCTCGATCCACGCCTGGACGCGCCCAAGCCGGCCGACCTGCATGCGGTGGGAACGTTGGCAACCGTGCACAAGGTTGTACGCATGCCCAACCAGAGCCGCTTTGTCTTCACGGAAGGCGTGGCCCGGGTGCGCCTGCTGCGCTTTTCCCAGGCAGAGCCATTTATGGTTGCCGAGGTCGAGACGCTGGAAGACCTGGCCCCGCCGCCGTCATCGGGCTTTGAAGCGCTCGTGCGCAACGTGGTCGAGCAGTTCCAACAGATCGTTGCGGAGTCTCCCACGCTTTCAGACGAGCTGCGGACGATTGCGGCCAACATTGAAGATCCCAGCCGCCTGGTGGACTTTGTTGCTTCCTCGCTGCCCTTCCTCACTACCGATGACAAACAGCAATTGCTGGAGGCCTCAAGTGTGGTGCAGCGGCTGGAACAGTTGAACAAGCTGCTGGCCAAAGAGAACGAGGTGCAGCAGTTGCGCGCCAAGATCCAGACCGAGGTCCAGGATCAGGTGCAGCAGTCGCAGCGTGATTACTACCTGCGCGAACAGCTTAAAGCCATCCAGAAGGAGCTAGGCGAGCAGGACGAGGGCCAGCGCGACGTAGAGGAACTGCGCCAGAGGATCGAAGCCGCGGGGATGCCCGAGGATGTGAAGAAGGAGGCCCTGAAGGAGCTTGCCCGCCTGCAGCGGATGTCTCCCATGGCGGCCGACTACGGACTTACCCGCAATTACATCGAGTGGCTTGCGGTGCTGCCCTGGAACAAGAGTTCGGGCTCGAAGATCGATATCAACCTGGCCCGGCAGATTCTGGATGAGGATCACTACGAGCTGAAGAAGGTGAAGGACCGCATCCTCGATTACCTGAGCGTGCTGGAATTGAAGCCCGACATGAAGGGACCGATCCTGTGCTTCGTCGGGCCCCCCGGTGTGGGCAAAACCAGCCTGGGCCGGTCCATCGCGCGGGCGCTGGGTCGCAAGTTCCAGCGCGTTTCACTGGGCGGCATGCACGACGAGGCTGAGATTCGCGGGCACCGGCGCACCTATATCGGTGCCTTGCCGGGGCAGATTATTCAAAGCATCCGCCGCGCAGAAACCAACGATCCGGTGATCATGCTCGACGAGGTAGACAAGCTGGGCCGCGACTTCAGAGGCGATCCGGCTTCGGCGCTGCTGGAGACACTGGATCCGGAGCAGAACAATACCTTCCGTGACAACTACCTCGACGTACCGTTCGATCTGTCGAAGGTGTTGTTCATCTGCACGGCCAACATGCTCGACACAGTGCCGCCACCGTTGCAGGACCGTATGGAGATCATCCCTTTGCAGGGATACAGCGAGGAGGAGAAGGTTCACATTGCGGACCGGTACCTGATCCCGCGCCAGATCAAGCAAAACGGGATCACGGCGGAACAAATCGAATTTCCTGAAGACGCGGTGCGCTTTATCATCCGCCACTACACGCGCGAGGCGGGCGTGCGCAAACTGGAGCAGACCATCGGAACGGCTTGCCGCAAGCAGGCGCGGCGCGTGGTTGAAGCCCACACCGAAAAGCTCGTGGTTACGCGCGAAACGCTGAAAGAGTTTCTGGGCGGCATTCAGGTGCGGGTGGAGACCGAGGTAGCCGAGCGCGTTAAGCGGCCGGGCGTGGCCGTGGGGCTGGCCTGGACGCCGGCCGGCGGCGACATTCTCTTTATCGAAGCCAACAAGATGAAGGGCAAAGGCGGCTTTACGATGACCGGCCAGATTGGCGAGGTGATGCAAGAGTCGATGCAGGCTGCGCTCACCTGGGTGCGTTCCAACGCCTCGCGTCTGGGGCTTGCCGAGGACTTCACCAAAGAACTTGACATCCACATTCACGTGCCCGCCGGCGCCATCCCCAAAGATGGCCCGTCGGCTGGCGTCACCATGGCCACGGTTCTGGTTTCGTTGCTCACCGATACGCCGGTGCGGCCGCTTACGGCCATGACTGGCGAGATTACGCTCAGCGGAAACGTGCTTCCGGTGGGCGGTATCAAGGAGAAGTTCCTGGCGGCGCGGCGAGCCGGAGTCGAGAACATCATCCTGCCTGCTGAAAACCAGCAGAATGTCGAGGAGGATTTGGCGGCAGAGATGATGGAGGGCGTGCAAGTGCATTATGCGAGCCAGATTGAAGACGTGCTTAGCGTGGCATTGCCGATGGTTGCAGCCCGACGACAGTTAAGGCCGGTGGTGCCCACGCCGACACTGGGTGTTGCTGCAGCCTAACTGCCTCACGCAAGACTGAGAAGGCCGGCCCAGAGCCGGCCTTTTCCTTTTGTCGTGCGCATTTTCGTGCGCCTCCTCTTCAGGCACTTGGTTCCCATGCGGCGATGAGTACTGGCCGCGTGCCGATCACACCTTCGACAGGGTCCCGCATTTCTGCGCGCTGCGTCTAACCGGGAAGGCGGTATGCTTTTCTCAGTCATGCGCGTGCAAGTGATTCCCTTTGGGGTGTTGAAGGACTGGCTGGGTCCCACGGCGGTCACGATGGAGCTGCCTGAAGGCGCTTCTGTCGCCGAGCTGCTCGATCGCCTACGCGCCACGTCGTCCGGGCAAGGGCGGGCTTTCAGCCTGCGGGGCATTGCCGTCAGCGTGAACGCGGAGTACGCGCAGGGCGCCCAGATTCTGCGCGAAGGCGACGAAATCGGCCTTCTGCCACCCGTTTCGGGCGGCACTGCGCGTGGTCCTGCGCGGACGGGGGCTGCGCGCCCCGCGAGTCTTCTGGACGAGAGTAGCGGCGCGTCGGAGGTCGTTATCGCGCTGACGCGTGAGCTCATCAACGCCGAACGGGTGGTGGCTGCGGCCAAGCGCGCAGAGGACGGCGCCGTGGTGGTCTTCGACGGCATCGTCCGCAACCATTCCCGCGGGCGCCGCACCCTTTATCTGGACTACGAAGCCTATGAAGAAATGGCCCTGCGCCAGATGCGCGAGCTTGGGCGCCGGGCCCGCGAGCGCTTCAACGTCCGGCAGGTCACGATGGTTCACCGCCTGGGCCGGTTGCAGATCGGCGAAACCAGCGTGCTGATCGTGGTGGCTTCGGCGCACCGCACCGCGGCGTTTGAAGCCTGCCGCTGGCTCATCGATACCCTCAAGCAAATGGTCCCCATCTGGAAGAAGGAAACTTTCGCCGATGGCGCGGTGTGGGCTCCGGGTGAGCCGTTTCCTGAAGCTCTGATAGTCGACGCTGCGGAGGCGCCCCATGAAAGGTAAGGGGAGCGCGCGTCTCGGCCTTCGCCTGCTCGGCAGTCTTGCATCGGCGCTGGCATTGGCGGGTTCGACGCCCGCCGCACAAGAGACCACCACCTTGCACGTAGGCGTCAATCTGGTAAGTGTCTTTGTCAACGTGACCGACCAGAATGGCGCCATTGTCGGCGGGCTCCAGCAAAACGATTTCGCCGTCTTTGAAGATGGCAGGCCGCAGGACATTAAAGTATTCGAAAAGCAATCGGAGGTGCCGCTCAATTTGATGCTGGCCATTGACACCAGCGGCAGCGTGCAAAAGGACCTGAGCCAGGAGCAGGCCGCGGCACGCCGGTTCACGCATGCCATTCTGCGCCCACAGGACCAGATGAGCGTGCTGCAGTTTGCCACCGATGTTGACGTGCTGACGCAGTTCACCAACAGCGAGTCGCAGATCGATCATGCGCTGGGCCGGCTGCGCGGCGATCCGGCAACCGCGCTCTATGAAGCGATCTGTGTAGGCTCGGACCGGCTGGGCCAAAACGCGGACCACCGAGGCCAGAATCCGGGCCAAAAGCCGGGACGCAAGGTGCTGGTGGTTGTCTCGGACGGTGACAACACCTGGAAATCAGCCACGTACGCTGAGGCGCTGGAAGCGGCGCTGCGCAATGAAGTGATGATTTACTCGATCATCGACGTGCCGATTACGTCGGACGCGGGCCGAGATACCGGCGGCGAGCACGCCCTGATCACGATTGCCGAGCAGACGGGCGGCAAGCATTTCTATGTAAGCG
>JASHYS010000375.1 GCA_030042915.1 Acidobacteriaceae bacterium | reverse complement strand
ATCGGAGCCGCTCAAATGAACACAATCGTCCGGTGGGGTAAATTCAACGTCGTGGGCGCCGTGGGCATGGCGGTGCAGCTGGGAGCGTTGGCAATTTTCAACCGGTTGTGGCCGGGCCATTATCTTGTGGCCACGGCCGCGGCACTGGAAATAACCCTGGTCCACAACTTTGTCTGGCACCTGCACTTCACCTGGCGTGATCGTCGTAACCGGTCCGCTGTGGCTGGGCAGTTCGTCCGCTTTCATCTTTCCAATGGCCTGGTATCGCTGGTGGGAAACCTCGCCCTTATGCCGGTCCTTGTCCAGGGAGCGCGCATTCCCGTTGTGGCGGCGAACGCAATCGCAATCCTCACCTGCTCGATTGTGAGTTTCTGCCTTGGGAACAACTGGGCGTTTGCTTGAAACCCGCTTCTTATTTCTCCACCACGGCTTTACTCAGGTTGCGTGGCCGGTCGACATCCACGCCGCGCTCCAGTGCCATGAAGTAGGCAAACAACTGCAGGGGCACGATCTCCGACAATGGCAGCAGATATTCAGGCGCGGGCAGTACGGGAACGAATTCGGTGACCAGATCCGCTACCGTTCGATCGCCCGCGTTCGCCACTGCGATCACCTTGGCTCCCTGAGCTTTCAATTCGCGAAGCAACTGGAGCGACTTTTCGTAGCGCAGCATCGAACCGTCCAATTCAGGATCGAATGTGGCCAGCACTACCAGCGGCACGCTGTCACTAACCAGGGCGTTGGGTCCGTGCTTGAGCTCGCCCGATGGATAGCCCTCGGCGTGGACGTAGGAAGCCTCTTTGAGCTTGAGCGCGCCTTCGCGGGCGATGGCGTAGTGGATTCCGCGCCCCAGGTAGAGGAACGTGGTTGCTTCGCGATATCTGCGCGCGAGGACGGCGATCTGCTCACGCCAGCCATCAAGTTGCTCCTGGATGCGGAGGCATTGCGCGCGCAAGCCCGCGATATGGCAGGACAGAATCGCTTCATCCATCTGCATGAGGCGCACGCCTTCATAAAGCGCCAGGATGAAAAGGACTGCGAGCTGGCATGTGAAGCTTTTGGTGGCAGGAATCGCCAGCTCGGGGCCGGCAGCCAGTGGCATGGAAACATTCGCCTCGCGGGCCATGGTGGAGTCAGGAGCGTTGGTGATGGCGAGCGTCTTTTCTCCCCGGCGAGCAGCTTCGCGCAGGGCTGCCAGCGTGTCGGAGGTTTCGCCCGACTGCGACAGGACGAGGCAACTTGAATGGCGCAATTCTCTGCCCCCGCGGCAACTGTACTCGCTCGCGTATTCCACATCCACGGCCAGGCCGCATAGGTCCTCGAGCAGGGTTTCGCCTGCCAGGCCGCTGTGCCGGCTTGAACCTGAGGCAACGATAAGGACTTCGCCCTGCGGGATTGACCACCTTCTGAGCAGCGCAGCGATCCCGGGGCTCAACCCCTCTTCGCACAGGTAAAGCTCCATTGTGCGGCGGATGGCTTCGGGCTGCTGATAGATCTCGCGCAGCATGGCATGATCGAATTGGTGGCTTTTGTTCACGTCAGCACTGCAAAAGAAGAGGCCGTATGCGCTAGCTTGCTTGGTCATATCATCGCACAGCGATCACAATTGTGAGTAATCTGCTCCAGAATCGACCGATTTTTCCTCAAGTCGGGCCGAATTATTGGTGTAATCCGCAGGGAAGAGTGTAGAATTCTTCACGGAAATGTCCGAGTCAATCAATCGCCGCTCTGAGCAGATTGTGAAGCATCTGCTGAGGACGGGAACTGCCAGCATTGAAGATTTGCTGGCTGTGGCTGGATCGTCGGCGCCCAGCATCCGTCGCGACCTGGCGCGGCTTGAGAATCGGGGCCTGATCCGGCGCACACATGGCGGGGCCGAACTGGTTGAGCCGCTGCTTTATGAGCCATTTCGCTATGACAGCTCTTTTCTCGCGCGCGAACAGCGTCACGCGGCGGAGAAGCGTCGCATCGGCTTGGCTGCGGCAGAGCTGGTCCAGACCGGCGAAACCGTGGGGCTTTCGGCCGGCACCACCACCACGCACATCGGCCGCGCCCTGCGCCATCGCGAAAAGATCCAGGTGGTCACAAATGCCATCAACATCGGCATGGAGCTGTGCGACCAGACCGCGATCCGCACTTTTCTGACTGGCGGCGTGGTTTTGTGGGCCTTCGCCTTCGCACTGTCAGGGAACGCTGCCCTCAGTTTCCTCGACAACGTGTATATGGACAAGGTCTTTCTGAGCGTGACCGGCCTGGATGCCGAGCGCGGCGCCACTTCGCTCGAGGCGGACGAAGCGTTGGTCTATCGCAAGATGATCAAGCAATCGAAACAGGTGATTGTGACCGCAGACTCGAGCAAGCTGGGAAAGGTAGGCCCGGCCTTGATCTGTGGAACAAATGAGATTCAAATCCTGATTACCGACCACAGCGCCTCGCCGGATGCGGTAGCCCCATTCGAGCGGCAGGGTGTCCGTGTGATCCGCGCATAAACTGATTGGGACTGGCTGCGGCCAGCTGGCGTTTGCTCCCGGCCGATACTGCGTAGCAAGGAAACTGCTCGCGCCCCTTTACAAATTGGTGGTGGCGATGTTCTGTTCGCGGTATTCGCTGCGCAGAAGCGTGACCGCCTGGCGCACGTCGGCTTCAAGCACGGCCGATGGAACTGCGCCGTTCGTTGCGCCGTTTGTCTGGTGCGCCGGTCTGCCGTTCCGGCGGCTGAGAGAACCATGCAAAGAAAAGACCCCGGAGCGGCGAACCGTCTCCACCAGGTTTTCCAGCCGCAAACCGCCGCCGGCGATGATGTGAATGCGGTCACCGGCCAGATGGCGCAACGTGGCAATGAAGTGTGCGCCGCTCAGGACTTCGGCCGCGCCGCCGGAAGTGAGCAGACTGTCAGCCCCGGTTTCGATCACTCTCTCCAGCGCTTCGCGTAGATCAGGCGTCTCGTCGAAGGCGCGATGAAAAGTCACGTCCATGGGACGGGCCAATTCCACAAGCTCGCGGCTTCGCTCCAAGTCCACGGTGCCGTCGGCAAGGAGCACACCAAGCGCCACGCCACTGGCGCCGGCCATTTTAGCCTCCTCCAGTTGCCGCCGCATCAGGTCGTATTCCGGCTCCGAGAAAGCAAAGTTTCCGGGGCGAGGACGAATGAGAACATGCACGGGAATGGCGAGCTCGCTGACAATTTCGGCCGCCAATTCCGGACGAGGCGTAAGTCCGCCACACGCAAGGTCAGAGCAAAGCTCGATCCGATCCGCGCCCCCCGCTTGGGCGGCGCGCGCAGCTGCAAGGCTTTCAACGCACAATTCAAAGAAGACGGAATTCATAGGAAAAGCCAGGCAATGCCCCTTCAGGATCCGGCTGTTCTTGCGCTTGCATAAGAGATTGACCGAATTCGCGAGCAGAGGTGTACGGGCCTCGCGCCAGATTCTTGAGCGAATGCATTTGATTTGGTACCTCGATTTAGGGCACCGAGATTCTCCTCGCACGCGTGTTGTTCGAACCGGAACCCGTGGCGATGAAGGGATATATACCATATCGATAGATAAAATACAAATTTCTGATTGAAAATATTATTTTCGCTCATTACTAAGGCTTAGATGCGAGTTTTGCCTTCGCGGTTCGGCGTCAAGACTTCGGTCGATGAGCACAAATCGACGCTCCAGGCATAGGCGAGTTGCCGGATCTGGCTCCGCCGCGAAGCGATATGAGCGGCCCCCACACAGCCAAGATCACAACGGGTTGAACAATCTAGTATCATGTTTATTATGAATTAATTAAAGATCAGCTTGAGTCTGAAATACCCCACGCCACTTCCATGCGTGCGCGACCCAATGTGCGCTTGCGAATGCTCTATTTACCACGGCTCTTCCGGCGCATTTTTGCAGAGACCGTCAATAAGTTCTTTGCGAACATCTAGATACTGATCAATCACAGAAATGATCGAATTGTGGACTTTTTTTCATTTTTCCTCTTGCAATTCACGAAATCCTGGGATAGTATGGCTCCCAATTGTTAAATGCGCGTTTCGGCGCCATTTGATCATTGCAAGTTCTCCCTCGCTCAATGGCGACGCGCACCGGCAGGAGGAGTCATCGCAGGCCCCAGTCGGGCAGGCGCACGGTTAGTCGGATGCATCGCCTGCACCGGTGAATTGAAAACCGCTGTTGCGCGGTTTTTAGGGACATTGTTTGAGCAACCCTTCGAAAGGCAAACAACCAACCTGAACCTCTATTGAGGAGGAGGATCCAGTGAAGCAAAATCATCGGATGTTGCTGATTGCGGTGAGCGCCGTTTGTTTGTTGGCCCTGTTGTGGGGACTGACGCCAATTGCGCGTGCGCAGCAAACTACGGGCTCCATTACCGGACTCGTAACCGATTCTTCGGGCGCCGTGATTGCAAATGCGACGGTGACGGTGACCGACATGGACCGCGGCACGACGTGGACAACCAAGACGACCGACGCGGGCCTGTATGAATTTCCCACCATTCCCGTGGGCAGAGTGCAAGTGAAGGTGGAAGCGTCCGGTTTTGGCGGCGAGGTCAGAAACCCCTTCACGCTCGTGCTGAACCAGGCGGCTCACGTCGACTTTCAACTGAAGGTCGGCGGCGTGAATCAGACCGTCGAGGTCACCGGGGCGCCGCCGCTCCTGCAGACGGGCACCACGGAAGTAGGCACATTGATTGATAGCAACGCAGCGTCAAATCTGCCTCTCGCGACCCGCGACATCAACCAGCTGACGCTGCTAGCGCCGGGCGTTTTAACGTCGAATATTTTCGCTTTCGAGTCGCCGCAAACCACCTTTGGCACGGGGCGCCCCTACGTGAACGGCGCGCGCGAACAGGACGACAACTTCATCCTTGACGGCATGGACGCCAATCAGCCCGACAACGATGAAGTGGCCTACACGCCGGCCCCCGATGCGGTGCAGGAATTCAACATGATCGTCAGCAACGCTCCGGCCGATTACGGCAATTACATCGGCGGCGTGATCGTGGAATCGATGAAGTCCGGCACCAACCAGTTCCACGGCGATCTGTATGAATATGATCGCAACACCGCCCTTGAAGCCAACACCTGGCAGGACAAGGCGAATGCCTTCATCACTGGCTATGGAGCGGCGTCAACGCTGCCCCGGCCGGTGCTGCAATGGAACGAATTCGGCGGCACGATCGGCGGACCCATCATCAAGAACAAGCTGTTCTTTTTTGCCGACGAGGAGAACTCGATCTACAACCAGCCCAGGACGGGCAATACCAATACTCTGGTGCCAAGCGCGAGCTTCTATACGCCCTCGACCGGCCAATTGGGCTCACAGGTTTACGACCTGGGGTGGTTCTGCACTTCGAGCGGCGGAGCATTCAACAGTTCAGGCGCCTGCGTAGGCGGCGGACAGCTTTATATGCCGTCATCGGGTGTGGCCGAAGGTGCGCGCGCCATTATCCCCTACGACCAGGTTCCGGTTTCTTCGGTAAGCTCGGTCTCCAAGGCTCTGGTGGCGCTGCCCGCATTCCAAAACCAGGTAAGCACGCTGAATTACTTCCAGAGCGGCTATACCCACGACTACCAGGGAGACCTCAAGATCGACTGGCAGGCGTCGGACAGGGACCATGTCATGGGCCGCTATACGCAGATGTATACGCAGGTGGTCCAGAGCAATGGCGCCGACGTGCTGTCGCCGAACCTTGAGCGGCAGTATCCTCTCAAGAACATCGTGGGCGACTACGTGCACACATTTACGCCGACATTCCTCAACGATTTTCGCCTGGGAACGCAGATCTTCCCGGCCAACGACCAGATCTACACCTCGGCCCTGAGCGGAAACATCAATACCGAGATCGGTCTTCAGGATGTGCCGGTCAATGTTCTTCCGTCAATCAATATGGGATATGGAACTGTGGGCGGCAGCGATGGCCCTGAAGTCTTCCATGACACCACCAACCAGATTGAAGACGCCGTGACCTGGACGCATGGGCGGCACGCAATCCAGGGCGGCTTCCAGTGGCTGCACTGGGCCATGAACGACACTTACGCCGGCAACAACGGCGAAGCCGGCACGTGGGACTTCAGCGGCCAGTACACGGGCAATGGAACGGCGAATGGCATGGCGTACGCTGACTTTTTGCTGGGCCTGCCGCAGCAGGTGGGTGTGGGCGAGCCTATTCATTTCCACCTGGTGAACAGCCTGGGTGGAGGATTCGTACAAGACAACTATCAGGTCAAGCCGAATCTGACGCTGAACCTGGGCGTGCGCTATGAAGTGGTGACCCCACGCGGGGACCGCACCAAAAACAACAACATCAACTTCGCTCCTGTGAGCGGCGCGCCGGAAGTCGGAACCAATTACAACACCTATTGGGGCATCGGCGACATACAGCCACGATTCGGCTTCGCCTGGCAGCCTTCCTTTGCCCCCGGCACTGTTGTCCGCGGAGCCTACGACATCTCCAGCTTTATGGAGGGCGTGGGCATCAGCAACATGGCCGTTATCAACCCTCCTAATTCCATCCTGATCAACCAGTTCAACACTTCGGGCGCAAATCTCCTCTATCCGCAGTACACGTTCAGCAACGGATACGCGCCGTATCAGAATGCGTGCACGCTGGCCGAACTCGAAGCTTTATCGCCCTCCTGCCTGAGCGGCGAAGTTACCCACGCGACCGATCCCAATCTTCGGCCAGCCATGAACCAGCAATGGAACTTCACCATCCAGCACCAGTTCCACAATAACTTCACCGCGTCCATCGGCTATGTGGGCGACAAGGACGATCACATGACCGATATCTTCTGGTACAACCAGAAGGTCCTCACCTCAGGAACACAAGTGGTGACTGACAACCAGGGCAACAAGGTAACGGTTCCCGCGGTTGCGGCGGGCCCGTATATGCAGGAACTCGTTGCCGCGGGCGTGTCACAGGCGCGCTACAACGGCTCCAACGCCGTTTCGCGTTACGAGGCGCTGGAAGCAACCCTGGCGCAAAAGCGCTTCCACGACCTCGATCTGCAGGCCAACTACACCTGGTCAAAATGCCTCAGCAACTCGCTGGGATACTTCGGCTCCTACGGCGATGAGGAGGGCGTGGGCGAACAGCAGAACGAGGGCGGCGGCAACTTCTTCCAGAACGAGTACAACCCCATGGGCGACTACGGCAAGTGCACTATCGACGCCGCGTCGGCCTTCAATATGTATGCCCTCTACGACCTGCCCTTCGGCCCGGGCAAGGCCATCGGAAGTAGCCTTCCCGCCGGAACACTGATCGGCGGATGGAGCGTAGCTTTCGATACCACCTTGCGCTCCGGCTTCGCAGTCACTCCGTACGATGGCGAGTGGTTTGGCTCCTTCAATCCAGCGGCTGCCTCAAACCTGACGGCTCCGTCGTATGTCGATCGCGCAAGTTGCGTCGCCGGTCAGGCCTTCAACACGAGCATGTCCGGTGCAACCCAGATCGGGTCCAGCATCGGTGTAATGAACCTTAATCCCAAGGCTGTCACCTACCAGGCAGATGGCCAGTTCGGCAACTGTCAGGTGGGCTCGCTGCGCGGCCCGCATCTCAAGACGGCCGATCTGAATCTGGAGAAGGCCTTCACCATCAGCGAAAAAGTAAATCTGACGTTCATCGCTCAATTCATGAACCTGACCAACACCCCCATCTTCAGCATTCCGAACACCTGGGACGACAACTACAGCTCGTGCGAGTATTGCTCGGGCGTGCGTACCACCGGTCCCAACGGCGGCGGATACAACACGGTGGGCGTGTACGGGTTGATGGATGGTTCGAACCCCGGACGCCAGATGGAGTTCGCGATGAAGCTGAACTTCTGATGCTCTTGAAGCGAACGCGTTCCGGCGCCTGAACAAAGCGGAACGAAGCACAACCTTGAAGCTCGAAGCGGGCGCCTTCGAGCTTCAGTGCTGCCGTAAATCTGCGGCTGCAACAGCCCGTGGTTGTCCTTTTGAGCTCAACCATTGCTCCCCAGGTGAGCAGCGAGCTGGTTTCGAGAAGGATTTCCATGACCGGCAGCGTGCTCGTCAGCAAGCCGCAATCCGTTCGCAAGCATCCGGCTTGCTGGGTGCCCACGGTCTACTTTGCCGAAGGTCTTCCCTTTTATATCGTGAATTACATGGCGCTCTTCTTCTTCCAGAAGATGGGCGTGGCCAACGCCGTGAACACGCTGGCCATCAGCCTGCTCGCGCTGCCCTGGACGCTGAAACCGATCTGGAGCCCGGTACTGGAGATGTACCGGACCAAGAAGTTCTTTGTCGTGCTGACGGAGATGGCAGGCGGATTGACCCTGGTGTTGCTGGCATTGAGCCTGAACCTGCCGGGGTTCTTCCGCTACGCGGTGGCATTGCTTGCTGCGTTGGGATTTTGTTCAGCGACGCACGATATTGCTACTGACGGAATCTATATTGCCGCTCTCACACCCAAGGAGCAGGCGGCCTATGTGGGATGGCAGGGAAGTTTTTACAACCTGGCGCGGGTTTTCTCCATGGGCGGATTGTTATGGCTGGTGGGTGTGCTCACCGACCGCCTGGCGCGCACACACGCGGCATCGCCAGCCATTCATGCGTGGATGATAGTTTTCGGAGTGGCCGGCCTGATCCTGGCGGCGCTCGGGTCGTACCATCTGCGCATGTTGCCGGCAGGCGGTGAAACACGAACGCAGGAAAGTGCCCGGCAGATGGCTGAGACCTTCTGGGACGTGGTAGCGAGCTTCTTCAAGAAGCCGCATGTGATTCTGCTGCTGGCCTTCATCTTTCTCTATCGCGCCGGGGAGGGCCAGGCGATCAAAGTAGGGCCGCTGTTTTTGCAGGCGGCGCGGGCCGGTGGCGGGTTGGGCTTGGATCCGAAGGCCGTGGGAGCAATTTACGGCATCTTTGGCAGTGTGGCCTTCGTGTGCGGCAGCGTGCTGGGCGGCTACTTCACGGCGCGCCTCACGCTCAAGCGTGCCCTGCCGTGGCTCATCTTGATTCTGAATCTGCCCATGTGCGCTTACTGGTATTTGAGCGTAACGCTGCCCTCAAACCCGTTCATTATTACGGCGGCCATGAGCACCGAGATGTTTGGCTATGGTTTTGGATTTGTGGGCGTGATTTTGCTCATGATGCAGGAGATTGCACCGGGTAAATACCAAACCGCGCATTACGCATTTGCCAATTCGCTCATGAATCTTGGCGTGATTCTGCCCGGCGCCGCGAGTGGATGGATTGAGACCAGGCTCGGTTACTCGCATTTCTTTATCTGGGTCATGCTGTCGGCGCTACCCGCGCTGGCGCTCTCACGTTTTGTTCCCATTGCCGGGGGCCTGCGGCCCGCGCCACAGGTCGTGGCAACACAAGGGACCTTTGATTAAAAGGAGGATTGGATGTGCTGAAGCTTGAGGAGTTGGAGCTCGAAGATGGGGCGGCACAAGATGCCACGGGCGCGTTGAAGGCCGTAATTCTGGCGGCGGGCGAGACCGCCACCCCAGACGGGCAGGCGCTGATCCTGGAGATGCTGGGCGAACGCAGCGTGCTGGAGTGCGTGGTCCGGATCGCGTTAGACGCCGTGGGCTCCAAGGATATCTATATTGTGGTGGGCGAGCGCCAGCAAACGGTGCGCGCGCTGTTGGGCGATGAGGTTAACTATGTGGTGCAGCAGGAGCCGCTCGGCACGGGCGATGCAGTGCTCAAGGTTTCGCAGGTGCTTAAGGATTTCAGCGGCGATCTGCTCATCCTCTACGGCGACACGCCGCTGATTCGGCCAGGTACGATTCGTGGGCTGCTGAATCGTCATCGCTTGCGCAAGGCGCACCTCTCGCTCCTCACTGCCAACGTTGATCGGGCGCTTCCTTACGGGCGCATCATCCGCGATGCATCGGGGCAGATCGCCGACATCGTTGAAGACGAGGACGCATCCGCGCAGGTGCGCGCGATTCGCGAGCTGAATGCCGGCGCGTACGTTGTGAACGCCGGCATGCTGGCCGCCGTGCTGGGCCAGCTGAAGGAAGCAGCCGGAAACGGCAAAAATCAACTCACGGGATGCGTGCACCAGTTGATTCATCACGGATGCCGGATTGCGAATTATCAGCTCTACGACCAGGACGAGGTGCAGGGCATCAACACCGTCCAGGACCTGGAGCAAGCCAAATACACTCTGCAAAAGCGCCTTTACCGGCCGCGTCGCGCCGAGGAGCAGAACCTGATCGCCTTCGGGACCGGCGGCTGGCGCGCCATTATCGGCGAAGGGTTCACTTTGCACAATGTGCGGCGGCTGAGCCAGGCGTTGAGCAACGGGATTACGCGGCGCGAAGAAGAACGCCGTGGCGTGCTCATCGGCTACGACCGGAGATTCCTGTCGAAACAGGCGGCCGAAGCCTCGGCCGAAGTGTTTGCCGGCAACAACATCCCCACCATCCTCCTCGATGAAGACGCACCCACGCCGCTGGTCACATATGCGACGGCGATTGAGGGTTCGGCGTTCGGATTGGTGTTTACCGCCAGCCACAACCCTCCGGAGTGGAACGGCCTGAAGGTATTCCACGGCGACGGCTCGCTGCTGCTCGATGATGAGACTCGCCAGATTGAAGCTGAGACCAATGCGCTGACGGTGCACGATGTGATCAAGCTGGAGCTGGATCTGGCATTGGATGCCGGAATTCTGCGGCGCAAGGATTACACCAACCAATATGTCGACGCCGTGGAAGCGCTGATTGATCTGGAGGCCATTCGCAACGCGGGCTTGCGAGTGATTGTGGACCCGATGTACGGCGTCGGCCAGCTGACTCTAGGCACGGTGCTCACCGAAGCCCGCTGCCGCGTCACGTTCATTCACGAGCGGCACAATCCGCTGTTCGGGGGACGCTCGCCCGCGCCCAGCCTTGAAGCGCTGCGCATTTTGAGCTCGCAACTGGAAGAGGACGGTTACGACGTGGGTCTCGCCATGGACGGCGATGCTGACCGCATTGCCATTCTCGACGAAAAGGGCCGCTACATTTCTGTCAACGATCTGCTGCTCCTTCTTTATTGGTATTTGCACGAGGTGCGCGGCGAGCGTGGCGGCGTGGTGCGCAATTTGTCCACCACGCATCTGCTTGACCGGCTGGCGCGCTCACTGGGCGAGGAGTGCTACGAGGTGCCCGTCGGATTCAAGCACATTGTGCAAACCATGCAACAGCACAATGCACTTCTGGGTGGCGAGTCGTCGGGAGGGTTGACGATTCGCGGCCACATTCTGGGTAAGGACGGAATCTTCGCTTCGGCGCTGGTCGTAGAAATGCTGGCCCGCACCGGCCAGAAGATCTCAGAGCTTCGCGAACATGTGTATGCCCTCACCGGGATGCTACACGATCTGGAAGAGAGCATTCCGGCCACGCCGGAGATGCGTATCGCCGTTCCACGGCGGCTGAACGAGGAAGCGCACACGCACATCGGGCGCTACCCCATCACGCGCATCAGCCATAGCGACGGAACCAAGATGTTGCTGGAAAACGACAACTGGGCGCTGCTGCGATTCTCAGGCACCGAGCCGGTGCTGCGGCTGACTGTGCAGGCCAACACCGAGGAGAAAGCCACTGAGATGATGCAATGGCTGCGTCAGTTTGTGACGGCCGGAGCGTAGACGCCGCCGCGGCGCTCAGGCCACGCATCGATCGCGAAAGGGAACGGATGCAATACGGGCATTTTGATATTGAAAACCGCGAGTACGTGATCGATCGCGTCGACGTGCCGGTGTCGTGGACCAATTACCTGGGCGTGAAGGACCTTTGCACGGTGATCTCGCAGAATGCGGGCGGATATTCGTTCTCGAAGAGCGCAGAGCACGGCCGCATCACGCGCTTCCGCGCCAACGCCGTTCCTCTCGACCGTCCCGGCCACTACGTGTATCTGCGCGACGACGAAACCGGCGAATACTGGTCGATTTCGTGGCAGCCGGTCGGCAAGAGTTTCGAGCAGGCCGGCTATACGTGTGCGCACGGTCTCTCGTATTCGCGCTTCAGCTGCCGCTATCAAGGCATCGATGCAGAACAGACGCTGTTCATTCCCATCGGCGACGATGTGGAACTATGGGATGTGAAAATCAGTAACACCAGCGGCAGGCCGCGAAAGCTCAGCGTCTTCGGCTACTTAGAGTTTTCATTCCACCACATCGAGATCGACAACCAGAATCTCCAGATGAGCTTATATGCGAGCGCGGCCGATTACCACGACGGCGTCGTTGAGTACGACTTTTTCTACGAGCCCTGGACCTTCCATTACTTCACTGCCAATTTTGAACCCGATAGCTTCGATACACTGCGCGACAGGTTTCTGGGCGCTTACAGAACGGAAACCAATCCGATCGCCGCGGAAAAGGGAGTGTGCAGCGGCAGCGCTGAGCTGGGCGGAAATCATTGCGGCGCGCTGCACAAGCGGTTGAGCCTGGCCGAGGGCGAAGAAGCCCGGTTGATTTTTCTGCTCGGCGTGGGACCCCGCGCCAAGGGCCGCGAGATGCGAGCCGAGTACTCTTGCCTCAGCAGAGTCGACGTTGAGTTCGCCGCCCTGAAAAAGTATTGGGCCGACAAGTGCGCTGCATTCCAGTGCCACACCCCGCATCCCGGCCTCGACGCAATGGTGAATACATGGACGCTTTACCAGGCGGAAACCTGCGTAGTCTGGTCGCGGTTCGCGTCATTTATTGAAGTCGGAGGGCGCACCGGGCTGGGGTACCGAGACACTTCGCAGGATGTGATGAGTGTCGTGCATACGAATCCCGCCAAGTGCCGTCAACGCATCGTGGAATTGCTGCGCGCGCAGGTGAGCAAGGGTTATGCGCTGCATCTCTTCGATCCCGATTGGTTCGATGAGGAAAAGCAGAAAGCGCCGGCATTCAAATCACCCACGATTGCACACGCACCCGAACGAAAGAGCCTGATCCATGGCATCGAGCACGCCTGTTCCGACGATGCGCTATGGATCGTAGTCAGCGTCTGCGAGTACGCGAAGGAGACCGGCGATACGGCGCTGTTCGACGAGGTGATCCCCTTCGCCGACGAGGGCCAAGCCGCGGTATACGAGCACCTCAAGCTCTCTCTCGATTTCTCTGCACGGCAGGTGGGCCCAAGCGGCATCTGCAAAGGGCTGCGCGCAGATTGGAACGACTGCCTGAATCTGGGCGGAGGCGAGAGCGCCATGGTCTCCTTCCTGCACCACTGGGCTTTGCTTGCGTTTGTTGATGCGGCAAGATTTCTCGGCCGGCGCGAGGACGCCGAAAAATACTGCGCGATGGCCGAGAAGGTTTGCGCTGCGTGCGAGCGCGAGCTTTGGGATGGCGATTGGTATCTGCGCGGGATCACGGCCAAAGGTTTGAAGGTCGGCTCGCACGAAAGCGAAGAAGGAAAAATCTTTCTCGAAAGCAACGCGTGGGCGGTCGTGTCAGACGCGGCTTCGCACCAACGCGCGCTTTCGTGCATGGACGCCGTCGATCGACATCTCTATTCCGAGCGCGGCCTGCATCTTTTGTGGCCCGCGTTTTCAAAGCCCAATGACGATATCGGATTCGTAGGCCGCGTCTACAAGGGCGTCAAGGAAAATGGCGCCATCTTCAGCCATCCCAACCCGTGGGCCATCATTGCAGAGTGCAAGCTGGGCCGCGGCGAACGCGCCATGAAGTTTTTCAATGCCTTGCTTCCTTACAACCAGAACGACGCCATCGAAGTGCGCGAAGCGGAGCCTTATTCCTATTGCCAGTTCGTCATGGGCCGCGATCACTCCGCATTCGGCCGCGCGCGCCACCCCTGGCTCACCGGCAGTGCGGGCTGGAATTACACGGCAGTCACGCGCTGGATGCTTGGTGTGCGCCTCGATTTCGACGGCTTGATTGTCGATCCTTGCGTTCCTGCGGACTGGAAGGAATTTCGCGTAACGCGGCGTTGGCGCGGAGCCATCTTCGAAATCACAGTGAAGAACCCTGATGGCGTGCAGAAAGGCGTGGTCGCGACCACGTTGAATGGCAAGCCGGTTCAAGGCCCCGTAAAGCCGCAAGCGCCAGGCTCGGTGAATGAGATGATAGTCACGATGGGATGAGTTCAAAGCCTGCCGCCGGAAACAAATAGAGAAAGGATTCGGCCGTGATCGGCCGGCATATGCAAACCGTTCTCACTGCAAAACGCCTGTACGATGGAACTCGCTTGCTCGACGAACCGATCATGGTTCTCGAAGATGGATGCATTGCGTCGATCGCCTCGCGCCCGGCTGGCGCTGTGCCGGCTGGGGCGCAGGTTTTGGATTTCCCCGAGGCGATTCTCGCGCCGGCGTTCTTCGATGTCCACATTCACGGCGCCGCCGGACACGATGCCATGGAAGCTACACCCGAAGCGCTTGCGGCCATGGGCAGATTTTTGGCTTCGCGCGGAACCGGCAGCTTTCTGGCAACCACGGTCACCGCGCCGATGGATACGACGCTGCGCGCAGTCAGTGGCCTGGCCAAGCTCATCGTTCAGGAGCCGACTGAGCCCGCCGCGCGCCCGCTGGGAATCCATCTGGAAGGACCGTTTCTATCGCACGCCAAGCGCGGTGTGCATCCGCCTGAGTTCTTGCTTGCACCCGATATCGCAACCTTCGACAAGTTATTCGAGGCCGCCGAAGGGCAGGTAAGGCTGATGACGCTTGCACCGGAGCTGCCTGGCGCAGTGGAACTGGCTTCGTATGCAGCCCGGCGCGGGGTCCGCGTTTCGCTGGGCCATTCCAATGCCACCGCCGCTGAAACGCGCGCTGCCGTTGCAGCGGGAGCGTCAAGCGCGACGCACACCTTTAACGCCATGCGCACGCTCGATCATCGCGAGCCTGGAATCCTGGGCGAGGCGCTGACCGACGATCGGCTCTTTGCAGAGCTCATCTGCGACGGCATTCACTCCGTGCCCGAAATGGCGCGGCTGTGGTGGCGCGCCAAGGGGCCGGAGCGCGCGATCCTGGTCACGGATGCTATGAGCGCGGCCGGCATGCCCGATGGCGAATACCGGCTGGGCGGGTTGACGGTCCAAGTGGCGCAGGGCCGCGCCACCACGGACGGCGTGCTTGCAGGCAGCGTGCTTACGCTTGATCGCGCGCTGGCCAACTTTCTTAAATTCACCGGCGCAACCGTCGAGCAGGGACTGCGGCTGCTCACCCGGAACCCAGCGGCCATGACCGGTTTCGAGAGGGAGACAGGCCGCGTGATCGTCGGGCGCCCCGCGGACCTGGTGGTGGTCAGCTCTGAAGGCAGCCTTGAGGCGTCTTTTGTGAACGGTAGGCCTGCTTCCGCAGCGGCGGCAGCGTAAATCACGCGCGCAATCCGGAGCGATCAGAGGTTGCCGTGAGGGCGAAAATCGGAAATCGATGGAGCGGGCTGGCGGCGGGATGCACGCTGGGAATCGTCGCACTGTGCGCGGCGCCCGGAGCACGCAGCCAACGCTGCTTGCCCGTTGGCATGGAGGAGCAGATTCAAACCCCGCCGGAATTCGTGGTGGCGGGCTACGTATTCCCAAGGAATGCCGTGCTCACGCCGGACCAGGTCGACGCGCGAAGTTTGACGCGCATCAATTTTGCTTTCGTTGCCATTCGCGATGGGCGGCTGGCAGCTCCGGGCAGCACAGATGCGCAAAATCTCGTGGTTCTCACCGCGCTCCGGAAGCAAAACCCGTCGCTCACTGTTCTGACTTCAGTCGGCGGATGGCTGGGGTCGGGCGAGTTTTCCGACGTCGCACTCACCGCGCAAAGTCGCAGCGTCTTCGTCGACAGCGTGATGGATTTTCTCAAACGCTATGACCTCGATGGCCTCGACGTCGACTGGGAATATCCTGGTATGACTGGAGCGGGTCATCCGTTCCGCGCGCAAGACAAGCGAAACTTCTCGCTCCTGCTCAAGGAGCTGCGCAATCGATTCAACCTCGAAGAGAAGACAAACGGAAGGCGCCTGGTTCTGACCATCGCAGCGGGAGCATCGGACGACTATCTCGCGCACACCGAGATGAATGAAGTAGGGCGGCTGGTGGATGCCGTAAACCTGATGGCATATGACTACAGCTTGCCGTCGGTCGACGCAACCACCAGCCACAGCGCTCCGTTGTTCACCGATCTGTCTGCGCCCAAAAGTGAGTCGGTGGATGCTTCAGTGCGCGCGTTTGAACAAGCGGGAGTGCCTGCGCGCAAGATTGTGCTCGGAGTTCCGTTTTATGGCCACGTATGGGGACAGGTGCTGGATCAAAATCACGGACTTTTCCAGCCAGGCAAGCCGACTGCCAGAGACTTTGTGCCATACAGCGCAATCGAGGAAACCATGATCGGGCACGGATTCACACGGTACTGGGACGGCGCGGCTTCGGCGCCCTACCTCTACAGCACGGAGAAGCAGGAATTTGTCTCCTACGACGATCCGGAATCACTGGGAATCAAATACAACTATGTGAAAACCCACAAACTGGGCGGAGCGATGTTCTGGGAGTATCTCGACGATCCATCCGGGGCACTCGTGCATGCCATCGATGACGCTCTGCACACAGCAACTCAGGAATTGCCGTAGCGCCTCACCACGCCGCCGCTGCGATGGCAAGGATTTCCTCGCTCGTAAGCGGGAGAGGGTTGGCCTGCATGCTGCTGGCGTTCGCTGCTTTTTCCGCGACGCTGGGCAAATCGGTCTCGGTGATTCCCCATGCGCGCAACACGGGGACGTTGAGTTCGACCGAGAGCCTGCGCGCCCATTCGATACCGTCCTCCGCACCGGCATCGTTTTGGCCGGTAAGCACCCGCGCCACTGCGGCATAACGCTCCAGCGCCGGATGACTCGGCGCACGCGCCCGCAGCGCGGCTACGTTGGCTGCCATGCCGTGCGGCAACAGCACCGCGCAAAGTGCGCCGTGCGGCGCATTCCACCGTCCGCCGAGCGGCGCAGCCAGGCCGTGCACTACACCCAATCCTGCATTGGCTAGCGCCAGGCCGCCGAAGAGGCTTGCCAGCGCCATGTCGCGGCGCGCCTCTTTGTCTGCTCCGTCGTGATAAGCGCGGCGTAGCGCACCGGCCACGCGCTCCATCCCGCCTATACAAATTGAATCCACCAGCGGATTGGCGCGCGCGCTCACATACGGCTCGATGAGTTGCGTCAGGGCGTCAAGGCCGGTGTAGGCGGTGACCGCAGGCGGCAGCCCATACGTCAGTTCGGGGTCGACCAGCGCCACCCGCGGCAACATCAGCGGGCTGCGCAAGCTGGCTTTCACGCCATGCTCTGTCGATCCCAGGACGGCGTTGCGCGTCACTTCGCTGCCCGTGCCGGCCGTGGTCGGTGCCGCAATGAATGGCAGCGGCACGGCCGCAAGGGCGCGGCCTTTTCCCACCACCTCGAGAAACTCCAACGGGTCGCCGCCGTTGGCAGCGATGGCCGCAATCGCTTTGCCTGCGTCAATGGCAGAGCCTCCGCCAATCGAAACGACGACGTCGCAGCCGGCGTCGCGCACGCGGCGCACGCCTTCGCGGACCAGATCCACCGTGGGTTCGCCCCACACGGCAAAAGTTTCGGCCGAAAGCGCGGCGACAAGTTTTGCCCTCCGATCTGCTGAGGCGCCCGTCACCACCAGCGGCCGCGCGCCGAATGCGCGAGCCAGCTCGGGAAGCGTGGCAGCCTTGCCCTCGCCGAAGACAATGCGCGTAGCCGTCGCAAACTCGAATTGCATGGATTCACCAGTTTTCGGGGCTGGGGAAAACGGCATTGTATTGCGCGCGTTGGCGCGGCTCGGCCATCATCGGCTCAACTGCATCGCGCCACTTCGCATAGTGCGGCGTCGCTTTATGCGCGGCTGCCGCTTCCGGCGTGCGGTAAGCCTCGATGAACACGAACCGTGTCGCATCGTCCTGCTGCTCGAACACGTCAAAGCGCGCGATGCCGGGCTCCTGAATACTCGCGCGAGCGTTGTCGAGGGTGGCCTGTTTGAAGTCCGCCAACCGCTCGGGCTTGACGTGCACGTAAATGTGGACAATCAGCATCGGACTCGCCTCCGCTCCTTATCCTATGCCAGGCCCTCCTGCCTGAGCACGACCTTCCGGCGCGTCGCCGACACTGCGCAACCCGTCCGCCCGGTGCGATTTCCTTTGCGCAGCAGGCACGCAAGCGCGACAATAGCGGGATGAAAGTGTTGCGGGTCCTTGCCTTTGTTCTGCTTTCCCTCGGTCTGGCGTTTCCTCCCCTTCAGGCATTCGACAAGCAGCCGTCGGGCGTGTTTCGCGCGCGCAGGGTCGCTTTGGCGGCCAGCCTGAACGGCGGCGTGGCCGTGCTTTTCGCCGCGGAAGAGCCGCAGCTCGATTTCACGCCCTATCGTCAGGACTCGGATTTCTTTTACCTCACCGGCTGGACCGAACCGGGAGCTGCGTTGATGATCGTGGGCGAAGCGAAACAGGCGTCAACGCCGCGCGCATACAAAGAGATTCTTTTCCTGCCCGAGCGCAACTTGCGCACGGAAAAATACACCGGCGCAAAGATGGATGCGGCCACGCCAGGAGTCGCAGAGGCTGCCGGCGTCGACGATGTGGAACCCATGACGGAGCTGCCGGCCGAGTTGAGCCGATTGCTGACCGCCGATCGCAAGCTCTTTGACAATCTATGGACACAGCCCGATGCCCCTCAGGCCGCGCCACTGCTTAGCTTCACCGCGACCACGCTGGGGGCGGCCAAGTCGCCGCAGCCGCACGACGTGACCACCCTGACCATGCCTTTGCGGCAGATCAAGGACGACGGCGAGATCGGGCTCATCAAGAAGGCGTCGGCGGCTTCCGTCCTGGCGCAGCGCGTCATGATGCAGTGGTGGGTTAAGCCGGGGATGACAGAACGCGCCATCGCCGGCGCCATGACCGCCGTCTGGATGGAAAACGGATGCGAGCGGCCGAGTTACGCGCCCATCGTCGGCTCGGGCATCGATTCCACCGTCCTTCACTACTCCGCCAACGCCCGCACCATGCAGGACGGCGATATTCTTCTCGTTGACGCTGCCTGCGAATATTCCATGTACGCCGCCGACATCACCAGAACCGTGCCCGTAAACGGCCACTTCACCCCCCGGCAGCGTGAGATTTACTCTATCGTGCTGGGTGCGCAGCAGGCGGCTATCAAGGCCTTCGTGGCAGGTAAATCCACCATCAACGACCGCGAGCGGCTCGACCCCAACTCGCTTGACACGGTAGCGTACAACTACATCAATACCCACGGCAAAGACCTGCACGGTCAGCCGCTGGGCCAATACTGGTTGCATGGCCTCGGCCACATGATGGGCATCGACGTGCACGATCCGGCCAATTACCCGGTGGTCCTGAAGCCGGGGATGGTCTTCACCATCGAGCCGGGAATTTACATCCCCGAAGAGAAACTCGGCGTGCGCATCGAATGCGACTTCCTGGTGGACCGCGATGGCAAGCTGGTTGATCTGGACGCCGGTTTGCCTCACACCGCCGATGAAATCGAGGCAGCCATGCAAGCGGGCAAGGGTACGTCCAAGTGAGAGAGACGCCAAGGTGACAGGTGTATGGATCCGCGCGATGCCATGGATCCCGCTCAGATCGAGGCGCTGAACCACGCCTTCAGCGAACAACTGCTTACTCTGCTCGATGAGTGCGCACGCGGCCGGCATGGGCTCTTCGCTGAATCAATCGATCTGGACGAACCCGAAAAAGACTGGCCCGACGCGGCGCGGCTGCGCGAGCTGGCCATTGCGCTGCAAGCCGCTCTTGCGCAGCAGCAAGAGCGCAACGCGCTGTGCGATGAGTTCCTTGATCTGTGCACGATGCACGGCGAAACTGCTCCCGGCGAGCGCAGGCTGGCGCGGCTTTTCCTCGACCGTATCGAACGCGGCGAGGTGGGCTCGCAGACGCAGGAAGAGCGGAAACCCTGACCAAGTTCCCCGCTGTGCCGGGTGCCCCATCCTAAACACGTTTTTTGTGTTTAGGGTGGGATCCAGCTCCGCGAACTCCTCGGTCTCTCGCTAGAAGCGAACGCCCAGCGTGACCGGGATCAGCCCGGTGGTCCCGAGGCCGTTCGCGGCAGTCGGCGGAGGCGTGTGAATGTACAGGTAGCGCACTTCGGCGAAAAGCTCGGTATGGCTGACGTCGCCACCATACATGTTGCCGCCCAGCTTGTGGTAGAAGCCGAGACCGGCGCCGCCGCCCCATTGATTCGAGGTGAACGAGGTGACCGTCACATTCTCGTAGTATTCGCCGTAATAGCTGACGACCTCTTCGGGCGCCTGGAAGTTGGTCGACTTGTGGTACCAGCCGAAAGTGCCGACCAGATAAATGCCATTCGTCTTCGTTGGGAACAGATCCACCACGGGGGAACCCGTAATCGAGTTGATATGCGTGTTCCCCGCCGAAATGTCGTCTGAATCGCCGGTAGCGTTATTGACCGCCGAAATAAGTGCCCCTGGCAGTTTGTCGTCCATAAACTGGTACTCGGCAAGCACTGACAGCCGCTTGCTGAAACGCAGGCCCCCGCCGACCGTGAAATTGCCGCCGAATGTGATCACTGGTACGGGTTCTGGGGATCCGTTGGATTGCGAGACCACGCCATATTGGTTGGTGTCGTTGCCGATGGGGGCGTTAAATCCGCCGCCCGCTTCGAAGACATATTGATGGAGATATGCGTGTTTCTGTCCGCCTCCGCCGCCGCCATATTGACCGGCGCCAGACCCACCTGCTGCCGGCGCAGAACCAGTCGCATCCGCGCTATCGGCCGGGGCAAAGTCGGTCAACTGCAACCCTGCTGCGCTCAAGCCGTCCAGGCTGGATGAGTACCCGGAGGCACTGGATTGATCTTGCGAAGGATTGGACTGCGCGCTCACAAAACCGGCTGCGAAAAAGGCCACACAGCCCAGAAGACTGAAATGCCGCATCAGCGACATCGAACGGGAGAAAAGCATCGCATCAACCTCAAGTGTAAGATTTTCTTCGGGTTCCGGGATTTCAAGCATCGATCACTGAATTAGACACCAAAACCGCCTGGAGGTTGCCTTCCGGGCGGCTTTCCGCTTCCCGCTGGATGAAACGCGCTCTCCGTTGGCCTCCGCGCTGGTCAAAGTAAAGGCCGAAGCACTCGCCCCGGCCTTCCCTAACTCCGCGAACTCCGCTCCCCTGCGCTACCCTTGTATATCGAACTGCTCCGGGTGGAGCGTTGGGTCGCTCTTCACCAGGATGTTTCTACCCACCAATTCCTCAAAATCGTTGAGCCAGCGGTTGCCGTTCGACTTCAGAACCTTGACGGTTTCAGGGTTCACCCGCAGCATCACGTCGGAACTCTCAAAGTGCTTCCGCATCTTGCGCAGCTCAACGTAAATCTCGTTGCACACCGTCGTTGGGCTTTTCACCAGGCCCGTAGCCTGGCAGGTGGGGCAGGCGACACTCAGCGTCCGCTCCAGCGACTGCTTCACACGCTTGCGCGTGATGGCCACCAGGCCAAAGTCATTGAACTGCAGAACCTTGGTTGGCGCGCGATCGCTCTTCAGCGCTTCTTCCAATGCGGCCATCACTTTGAAGCGGTTCTTGCGCTCGTCCATGTCGATAAAGTCGATCACAATGATTCCGCCCAGGTCGCGCAGGCGGATCTGGCGCACAATCTCCGGCACCGCGTCGAGGTTGGTTTTCAGAATCGTGTCTTCGAGCCGTGCTGACTTGCCCACGTATTTCCCGGTATTGATATCGATCGCCACCAGCGCCTCGGTCTGGTTGATCACGATCGATCCGCCCGACTTGAGCCATACCTTTGACCGCAGCGCCTTGGAAATTTCGTCCTGAATACCGAAGTGCTCGAAGAGCGGCGTTTGCTTGGTGTAGAGCTTGACGCGGCGCACCAGCGACGGCGAAAAGCGATTGAGGAAACGCACAATGCGCTCGTAGTCCGTCTCTGTGTCGACCCAGATGTTGGTGAAATCGTCGCTCACCTGGTCACGCAGAATGCGCTCAATGAGTGACAGATCGCGGTAGATCAGCGCCGGCGCCTTCGACTCTTCAGAGCGCCGCCTAATATCGCTCCACAGATTCATCAGAAAGCGCAGATCGGCGCGCAGCTCCTCTTCCGATGCGCCTTCGGCCGCCGTCCTCACGATGAAGCCGCCCTGCGCGTCGCCGCGTTCGTGCAGCAGAATCCGCTTCAAGCGATGGCGCTCCTCGTCTGAGGCGATCTTGCGGCTTACGCCCACGTGGTTCACCGTGGGCATAAACACCAGAAAGCGACCAGGCAGCGCGATATGGCTGGTGATGCGTGCCCCTTTCTTGGCGATAGGTTCCTTGGCGATCTGCACCAGGATTTCCTGGCCCGACTTCAGCAGATCGGAGATGATGGGCAGGTTGATGGTCTGCGCCGAGCGGCGCGCTGGTCCGCGACGGCCGGCATGGGCTCCGCGGCCACGCTGTCCGCGACCACCCCGCTCCCGTCGCTCTCTTCCCGGTGCGGGCTGCACTTCAGCCGGGGCCTCCTCTTCTTCCTCCACCGTTTCCAGTTCTTCTACTTCGTTCTCGCCGCCCTTTTCGTCAAAGTTCAACTGGATGCGGTGATCGAGATGCGCCTCCTGCAACATCTCGCCCAGTTCGCCGGTGCGCATGTGAGTGGGCAGCGTCTCCTCTTCATATTCGTCCAGGTCGTGCGCTTCCGCTTTGTGACGGCGCGCGTGCGGAGCGGCTTCGAACTCCTCGCCCTCAATCACTTCTTCTTCGACCACGCCGTTGCCCGGAGCGTACTTTGAAGCAGGAGCCGTAGGAGCGCTGGCCTTGGCACTCTCACCCCCTTCGCCGTCCTTCTTCTTTTTGCCAAACCCAAACAGGCGGAAGCCTGTGGGCGACGCTGGATCAACACGGTGAGAGGCTGAGGCATCTGCCTCCTCGTCTGCGGCTGAAGCGTTCTCATCCGTATCTTCGCGTTCACCTGCACTCGGTTCATGGTCTTCCGGCGCCGGCACAGCCAGTTCCTCGAAATCGAGGTCATTCATCGTATCGGGTGCTTCGGTTTCCTCCTCGAAGACTGGCTCAGCCGATCCTGCGCCACGGCTTTCCTCTTCGAATATCCTCCCCGATTCCTGTTGCCGGTCTGAAGCAGCCGACTCGATCTCAAGAAGGCCCGGCGCCAGCTCTTCCTCGTCGACCTCCTCCACAAGTTCTTCCGGGGCGTTGGGAGTAGCCGCTGAGGCAGAAAACTCATGCTCCGCCCCTTGGCTGGCTTCAACCGCCGGCTCAGATCGCTGGCTGCGATGCAGCGAAAGCGATTCTCCGGGCAACAGCCCGGAGCCATCCCATGCAATCGGCGTTTCAATCAGAGTGGAGGGTTTCGACATAGACGCCGGCCGCTGCGGAAGGGACGGCTCAGGCGTGGATCTCGTGGTTTCCGCCGAAGGCGCACCACCGTATTTCGAGAGAGACTCACCCGGCAGAACAAATGCCGCGGGGGTTTGATGCGGGCGCGATGCGGGCTCAACCGAAGGAGCAGATGAAACGTGACTTGCAGGCCTCGTCTCGAAGGGAGCGACTGGTTCAGCAGCGTTCGCGCTCGCACGTTCCGGCTCTGATTGAGCTTCATCTTCCGGCCGCACCCCGCGGCCGCCGCGCCGGCGGCGCCGTCCCCGCCAGCGGCGTGCGCCCTCCTCACGTTGCTCCTCTCTGCTCTCCGTTTGGCCTTGAACGGCGGCTTCGGGCGCCGGAGGCATCAGCGTGCCGGTTGCCGCCTCCTCAATCGGCTGGTACTGATTGATTGGCGCATTGGGTCGTTGGCCCGCGCGCTGTCCCCGGTCTTCGCGGCGCCCGCCGTTGCGTTCGCCGCCATGCCCGTGGCGCACTTCGCGCGGAGCCGGGGGAGCACTCGCGGCTGCCTTCTCCAGCTCTTCCTCCTCACCCTGATCTTCAAGCTCGATGAAGTCGGTTACATACAGGAATGCATCGCGCTCCAGGCCGAGATCGACAAATGCCGACTGCATGCCTGGCAAAACCCGCGTCACGCGGCCGTTGTAAATGGAACCCGCAAGGGTATATTCGTTTTCGCGTTCGTAATAGATTTCCGCGAGTTGGTCGTCTTCTAAAATCGCAAGCCGCGTCTCATGCGGCGTGCTGGAAATACAAATTTCCTTTGCCATCTTACCTTTCCGTCCGGAAGCCTGCGGCCACCGGCACACGCGGCAAGGTTAGACGGAACCACGCACCGAAGGCAGGGAGAATGTGGGAGGATCACCCAGCAGGCGCTCGAGGTGCGGCCTTCGTGCGAAGACCATCCCCAAGGGCGACGAACTGATGTAAAAATCGAAACCAGCGAGCGGGGCACGCTGCTCGTTGCGGTGATCCGGGAGCTGAGAGTTTGTGACCTTCCGGGCCGGAATTTCCGGCGGGGCCGTTCGACCAGCGGCAACTGCAAGCACGTTCCGCGCCGGGTGCTCTCGGAAGCCTGCTTCCGGAATCCCTTCACGATCCATGCGATTTGCGAGCCGCAAGTGGTCTTCCCCTCTCTGCGACCTCATAAACCCAATCCTGCCGGGCGCGATCCCATCGGGGTCTTGCCGGCGAAATACTTGATATTCCATCTCTTGCGGCCCAGAACTAGCCCGGGGCCGTCGAAGAGTTAAATCTCGTTCACGGCGTCTCGACCAAATCGACCGAAACGCGTCAATTCACGAACCGGCGCATGCGGACATTCATCGCCACGCCCAGCGCCAGGAACGTAAACAGCACCGAGGATCCACCGTAACTCATTAAAGGTAAAGGGATTCCGGTGACGGGCATTAGCCCGATGGCCATGCCTACGTTGACCGCGATCTGAAAGGTCAACACAGCCACGACTCCCATGATAATGAGCGAACCGGGCAGGTCTGCGGCCGTTTGAGCGTTCTGAATCAAACGCATCAACACAAAGAAGTATAGCAGCAGGATGAGAATTGCGCCCACGAAGCCGTGTTCCTCGCTGAAAGCAGCAAAGATGAAGTCGGTGTAGGGGATAGGCAGAAAATAACCCTGGGTCTGCGTTCCCTTTTCCAGACCTTTACCCCAAATCCCGCCGGAACCCACGGCGATCTCCGATTGCAGCACCTGGTAGCCTGACCCCCGCGGATCGCTCTCGGGATTGGTAAAGCTGGTGAGCCGGGCTTTTTGGTACGACTTGAGAAACTTCCCGCTCGACCACACTCCGCCCACCAGCACTGCTGCCGCCGCCAGCAGAATCGCGCTCTGGCGCAGATTGATACCACCCAGAAACAGGCCGGCCACAAGGATCGGCGTATAGGTCAGCGTGGTGCCCAGATCCGGCTGCCTGATGACCAGCAGCATGGGAACACCCACCAGCGCAAAGGCCTTGAAGATGTCCTTCCACGTCAGATCGCGCCCGCCAAGGTTGGCGAAGTACCGCGCCACCATCAGCATCAGAACCAGCTTCACAAACTCCGAGGGCTGAAAGGTCATCGGGCCCAGCTTGATCCATCGGCGCCCGCCCAGTGCGTTGTGCCCGAGCGGCGTAAAAATGGCAGCCAGCGACACGATGCCGAACCCGTAGGCCCAGGGCGTCCAATCGAGAATGCGATGATAGTCGATCTTGGCGAAAGCGAACATGATGGCCACACCGGCTGCGACCCAGAAAATCTGCCGGGTGCCAAAACTCGAAAATCTCGTGTGCAGCGTGGCCGAATGCACTTCGACAATTGAGAGCGTACAAAGCAGCAGGATCAAGCCCAGAAGGGTCCAGTCGAAATCGCGAAAGCTCAAGAAACGGCGCAGGGGCATGTCGGGCTACGGGTCCTTTCGCCGCCCGGGCGACGCCTCTGCCACCTGTGCAGAGCTGGCTGCGGGGCGCTTCTGCGAAGGTTTTTGAGCGCCATGGTTCGCCGCCACAACCTGGCCGTTCTCCACCAGGAAATGTCCGCCCTGCATTGGGCTCCTGGCGGCATCGGCCGTTGCATCCTTTGCGTCGGGCTGGGAGCCGGGCGGCGACCACACCGCTCCAACTTCAGTTGGGGGCGCAGCCTTCTGCGGTGGCAGGTTCCCCGCCAGGCGGCGCTTCTTGTCTACAAAGGCCTCCACCACCCTCGCACCGATGCGCGCCGGGTAGAAGCTCTTGTCGCCGTTCTGCCATAGCACCGCAACCACCAGCTCGGGATTGCGTCGCGGCGTTACGCCCACAAACCACACGTTAGGAAATGTCGCTTTGCCCTTGTTCGTTTTCTCCAGCGCCTCGTGGCTCATCTCCTGCGCAGTCCCTGTCTTGCCGGCAAAGTCGATGCCTTCCAGATGAGCCGAGCCGGCAGTGTGGAACAGCCCCGGTTCGGTCACGTCGGCCATGCCGTCGGTGATGATCTCCCAGTTATCGGGATCGATGGGAACGTAAGCGTCGCCCGATCCCGGAAAACTGTCGAGCAGGGATTTGCGGAAATCGGCAGGAAGCTTGTCGGGCGAAACCACGTGCGGCCGCACCATGTGCCCCCCCGATGCAATGCCGCCGATAATGCGGACCAGTTGAATCGGCGTGGCCTCGATGGCTCCCTGCCCGATGGCCACGTCGAGGGTCTCGTCGGGATACCAGCGATGATGAAAGTTCTTGATCAGCCAGTCGGGCGAGGGCATCAGGCCAGACTGTTCACCGGGCAGATCGATCCCCGTCTTCTGGCCGTAACCGAACGCATCGGCGTATTGCACAATGCGATCGATGCCCAGCTTGTCGCCCAACATGTAGTAGAACGTGTCGCAGGAATAAGGAATCGCGGTGTGAATGTCCACCGGGCCGTGATGCTCGTCGCAATGGTGGAAGTAGCCGTAAGGCCCCCATCCGCCCGTGCAGACGATATGCATACTCTGCGCAATGCCTTCCTGCAACCCCGCCACCGACATGAGAATCTTGAAGGTTGAGCCGGGCGCCAGCTGCGCCTGGATGGCCTTGTTCATCAACGGATGGTCGGGGTCGGTGATCAATTTATTCCAATCAGATCGGTCGATCTTCACCGCGAAATCGTTGGGATCGAAACTGGGCCGCGAAACCAACGCCAGAATGTCGCCGTTGCGCGGATCCATGGCCACAATGGCGCCGTTACGGTCGCCCAGGGCCAGTTCGGCAGCGCGCTGCAAATCGTTATCAATGGTCAGTTGCAGATCCTGCCCCGGCACCGCATGCTCGACCCCGAAATAACCCACCTCGCGTCCGTGGCTATCCACAATCACTTCGCGCGAGCCGTCCTGCCCGCGCAGGAGTGCGTCGTAAGTTTCCTCTACGCCGGCTTTGCCCACCACGTCGCCCGGCTCATAGTAGGCAAAGCGCGGGTTGGCCAGATCGTCTTCACTTACCTCGCCCACGTAGCCGATCAGGTGCGCGGCAAATCCGTCGCGCGGATACAGCCGCCGCTCTTCGTCCACGGTTTCCAGTTCCGGCAGTTCGTTGCGATGAGACGCAATAAAGGCTTGCTCGTCGGCAGTCACGTCCTGCTTGATGGGGATAGGCTGATAGCCGGGCTGCGAGCGATATCGATGTAACGTAGCGCGCAGTTGATCCAGGTCAAGGTGCAGGCCCTCTGCGATCAGCGGCAGATCCGCGTCCACCTTCTTGCCCTGCTCGCGAACCAAAAAACATGAGACCGACGGATAATTGTCGACCACAATGCGGTTTTCGCGATCGAAAAGCTTGCCCCGCGGAGCCAGGATCGGTTCTTTGCGAATGCGGTTTTGCTCGGCCAGAACGCGGTAATTCGATACGTTCAGCACTTGCAGGCGCCACAAGCCTGCCGCCAGCCCCAGCATCATGAACAGAATCCCGTACTGCACCACGGTCAACTTGATGGTGGAGAGCTTTTCGCCACGGCCACTGCTGTTCGAAGTCATGCCTCTATATCCATAAGGATACCGCGAGTACAGATTCCTACGCCCGAAACTCTCAGTACCTTAGTCCCGTAGCCCCTTGGTCCCTGGTCCCCGCTTTCTGTTCCCTGTTCCCTAATCCTGCTTTTCAGTCTCTGCTTTGCAGACGGTCCAGTACTGGAAACAGCACCACCGCAATCAACGAATTGCCCACAGCCCGCAACAGCTCAGTCAGCCAGCTCCACTCCGTGGCCAGATCCAACAGGAAACGGTTCACAAAGAGATAGAGCGCGCTCGAGAACAATGAGAGCCCAAGGGTGAGCAGGATGCGGACGGTGGTATTCTCCACATCGATGCGAATGCCCACCGACGCGGCCAGGAATCCGACCACTGTCTTGGCGATGCCATTGATCCCGATGGCATTATGGCTAAGCGCATCTTCAAACAGGCCCATGGCCGCGCCCATCAGGGTACCTTGGATGGGGCTGCGCCGCCCCAGCGCAAAGTAAATCGTGATCACCAGCGGCAGGTCGAACCAATCATAGCGGCCCACAACGCGCGGCAACCAGGCTTGCAATACCAGCGCTGTCAGTGGGACCAGAGTATAAACCAGGAGCGGATAACGGTGGATCTCCAGGTCACGCCGGAGGTCGGCGCCGAGTAAAGCCATGACTATGGATTCCTCTGCGGCGTAGCTTCCGGCTTCGAAGGCGTCGTCGCCGGCGCGGAATTCGATGCCGGTGGTGTACCGGCGCCGTCATTGGCCGATGGCGACGCGGAGGGCTGCCTCGGCTGCCCATTCGGCGAAGCTGCAGGATCGGCTTCAGGAGCGGCGCCCGGCGAGAACCGGTCGGAGTGCAACGGCTGCGGCGGCCGGGTCGCGGGATTGGGATTGCTGTTGTCGTGCAGCGGCTGCTGATCCGGAGGCAGGTTGGGATCGATGAGGCCCGGCAGCTTTTCGGCCATAATCTCCGACGCCTTCATCTGGTCCTTCACCGCAGTGGGAACGGACCCCTCTTCTCCTGCGCTCACTGAAAGGTCCAGCTGCTCCTGCGGCGAAAAACGCGGCTCCGTCGAAGTGATCACCAGCACTTCATCCAGGCGCTCAAGATGCGCGGCAGGCCTCACCATCACATCGATAAAAGCGTCCCGATCCGGATCGCGTTCCACCTTCTCCACCACGCCTACAGGCAGGCCGCGCGGAAAGATCAGATCTCCGCCCGCGGTCAGCACCTTCTCGCCGGGATGGATGCGCTCATCGGCCAGGATGCCCACCACTTCCAGCCGGCCGCTCACATCGCCGCGCAGAATGCCGCGAATGCGCGTGCTCTCCAGAATCACTCCCGCGCCGCTGCTGGTATCGTTCACTGCCAGAACCTGCGCCGTGTGCGAAAACACGTCGCGCACCTTGCCCACAATGCCATCCGGCGTGATCACAGCCATGTCCGGCTTGAGGCCGTCGCGCGCGCCCTTGTCAATGTAAAAAACATGCGACCGGTCGCTGCCGCTGGTTCCGTATACCTGCGCGGCGACCGTCGTGTAGATGTACTTTTCCTGGAAGCCGAGCAACGCCTCCAGCCGCTGGCCCTGGCGCGCATCTTCCAGCAGCGCCGCCTCTTCCAGCCGCAGCCGGTCCACCGTCTGCTTCAGGTCGCGATTCTGCGTACGCACATGCCGAAGATCAATGTAGTTGGTCCATAGATCCCCAACGGAGCCCAGGCTGGCGCGAATCAACCGCTCCGGGGGCGAAACCACCGTATTGGCCCACAGCCGGATCAGCCGCACACCGCTGGGATCGGAGTCGAGGGTATTCGCTCCGGAGCTGGTCCGGCGCACCTGCACCGCCAAGCCAGCGATTTGCGCCACCAGGATGGCCAGCAGCACCACGAGATTCCGATACCGTTCGAGAAGCGATTCCATAAAAACCAGGGAACAGGGATTGAAGAATCGGGAACAGAACCTTAGAGTGTCACCTTCTCTGAAACACAGCTGCGTGGGCGAAGTTTTCTAATCCCTTGTTCCCTCGTTCCCTGCTTTTCAATCAATCTTGATCTTGCGCAACAAACGAAAGTCCGAAAGCATCTTGCCCGTGCCCAGCACCACCGATGCCAACGGATCGTCGGCCACCGAAACCGGCAGCCCCGTCTCCTCGCGAATGCGCTTGTCAAGATTCTTGATTAGCGCGCCGCCTCCCGTTAGCACGATGCCGCGGTCGCTGATATCGGCCGACAGCTCGGGCGGTGTGCGCTCCAATGCCACACGAATGGCGTTCATGATCACCGCGATGCACTCGCCCAGCGCCTCGCGAATCTCGCTGTCGTCCACGGTGATCGTCTTGGGCACGCCTTCAATCAGGTTGCGCCCCTTGATCTCCATCGTCAGCGGCTTGTCCAGCGGGAACGCCGATCCGATGTCGATCTTGATCTGCTCCGCCGTCCTCTCGCCGATCAGCAGATTGTACTTCCGCTTCAAATAATTCGTGATGGCCTCGTCCATCTGGTTACCGGCCATGCGCACCGACCGCGAATAAACAATGCCGCTCAGCGAAATCACCGCAATGTCGGTCGTCCCGCCGCCGATGTCCACCACCATGTTGCCCGATGGCTCCGTAATCGGCAGCCCCGCCCCTATCGCCGCCACCATGGCCTGTTCCACCAAATACACTTCACTCGCCTTGGCGCGATAGGCCGAGTCTTCCACAGCGCGCTTCTCCACCTGCGTGATCTCTGAAGGCACGCCGATCACAATCCGGGGGTGCACCAGCATCTTGCGGTTGTGCGCCTTCTGGATAAAGTAATTCAGCATCTTCTCGGTGACTTTGAAGTCGGCAATCACGCCGTCTTTCATGGGCTTGATGGCCACAATGTTGCCGGGCGTGCGTCCCAGCATCTCCTTGGCCTCTTTGCCTACCGCTTCCACATCGCCGGTCACCTTATTGATGGCCACGATGGAAGGCTCATTCACCACGATGCCTTTTCCGGCTGCGTAAACAAGCGTGTTGGCGGTCCCCAGGTCGATGGCTAAATCGCTGGAAAACATGCTGAATAGCGAGCGAATCCCGTGGGACCGCGAGGAGCGCGAAGCGTAACCGTTCAACGACATGGAAAAATCGAATCGACCTCAAAAAAAGCTTGAGAGTTGGATTGCCTCAATGATCTATTGTACGGCCAGATGGGGCTCTCGATGATGAATGTCCGTTCCGGCAGCGGCAAGACGCACTCTAAGAATAACCTGCACATAGGCGGAGTGTGCGCTCACACCATCGTGCCACGCCGTTACTCTGGTACCGGCAAAGCAAAGCGGCGCCATCTCCCGGACAAAGATGCTATAACCTCACTGACGACAGACGACTGATCTTCGGCCCTCAGTTCCTCAGTCCCTGTTTCTCGAGGCTTTTATGCCCTACCCCACCTATCAAAACCTCATCGGCGGCCAATGGCTTCCGCCCGCCGGCGGCAAGACCATCCTTAACCTCAACCCGGCCGACCATTCCGACGTCATCGGCGCATTTCCCGCCTCCGACGCCGGCGACGTGGCTCTTGCCGTGGCTGCCGCAAAGAAGGCCTTTTGCTCCTGGCGCCTGGTCCCGGCGCCCAAGCGGGCTGAGATCCTCCTGCGCGCCCGCAATAACCTGGTCCAAAACAAGGAAAAATACGCCCGCGACATGACCCGCGAAATGGGAAAGGTGCTGGCCGAGACCCGCGGCGACGTCCAGGAGGCCATCGACGAGGCGTTTTACGTGGCCGGCGAGGGCAGGCGCCTGTTCGGCGTCACTACCCCCAGCGAGCTGCCCGACAAGTTCGCCATGTCGGTCCGCATGCCCGTCGGCGTGGTCGGCCTTATCACGCCCTGGAACTTTCCCATGGCCATCCCCAGCTGGAAGCTCTTTCCCGCCCTCGTCGCCGGCAACACCTGCGTCATCAAGCCCGCCACTGACACGCCGCTCTCCACCTACAACCTGGTCCAGGCGCTCGTCGACGCCGGCCTGCCGCCGGGCGTGGTCAATATTGTCAGCGGCGGTGGCTCAACCGCCGGTGCGGCGCTGGTAGAGCACCCCGATGTCCGCGCCATCAGCTTCACCGGCTCAAGTTCCGTAGGTTCCCAGGTCGGGCAGGGCGCCGCCGCCACTTTCAAGCAGGTCTCGCTCGAAATGGGCGGCAAGAACGCCCAGATCGTCCTCGACGACGCCAACCTCGACCTTGCGCTCGACGGCGCGCTCTGGGGCGCCTTCGGAACGACAGGCCAGCGCTGCACCGCTACCAGCCGCATCCTGCTCCAAAAAGGAATCGCCGCCGAATTCACCGCGAAGTTTGTCGAGCGCGCCAAAAAGCTCAAAATCGGCAACGGCCTCGACGAATCCGTCGAAGTCGGCCCGCAGGTCAACGCCGCGCAGATTGAAACCTCTCAGAAATATGTCGAAATTGCAAAAAGTGAACGCGCGGAACTCCTCTGTGGCGGCCGTACGCTCGCCAGCGGCCCCTGCGCCAACGGCACCTTCTTCGAGCCCACCGTCTTCGCCGGCGTCACTCCGCAGATGCGCATCGCCCGCGAAGAGGTTTTTGGTCCCGTGGTCGCGCTCATGGAGTTCTCAACCTTCGAAGAGGCTGTCTCCATCGCCAACTCCATCGACTACGGCCTGTCCACGTCGCTCTACACGCGCAACGTCAACCGCGCCTTCGCCGCCATGCGCGATCTCGAAGCGGGCATCACCTATATCAACGCGCCCACCATCGGCGCCGAAGTGCATCTGCCCTTCGGCGGCGTCAAGCACACCGGCAACGGCCATCGCGAAGGCCTCGGCGCCCTCGACTTCTTCACCACCTGGAAAGCCGTCTACGTCGACTACTCCGACAAGCTCCAGCGCGCCCAGATCGACAACGCTCCGGATTGGTAATGCCCCGCGACGCTGAGTTTGGGCTCCACTACTTGACCTGCAGTCGTGACTTCATCAGCACGACAACGTAGGGATTCCATGTCGACAGCACGTAGTAAATGCTCAGCTCGGAACCCTGCACTTTTGTCCAGCGCTCGACGACGTACGGTGCGTAGTCGCCACCTCGAACGGCTTGCGGGTCAGCCTGCCCCTTTCCGATTACCGGGCCTGCAAGCCCATCGTCCGGAACTGCCTGGGGATTGTGGATGAATTTGCCGAGGGCGCCATCTCGAATTGGGTTGAAGATCAGTTGCGGCTGGCTCCATGGTCCCCATGGCGTTTTGGAATACGAAAACAGGATGCCGCTCGGCGCTGGAGCCCGGCTGTCATAGGTCATCAGCCACAGGTCGAGATTTCTGCACCAGGTTACGGAGAGATCGCCCATCGTGCCATTTTCGACGATCGCTTTTGCATCCGATTCCTCATCGCTCCAGGTGGGAGCGCTCGAGGCGTCCAATCCTGCGAAGTACTTCGTCCCCTTTCCGCTTTCAAATTGCCCGGACGGCACAATGGAGAGATAGGCGTCGCTCTTGCGGTAAGGGCCTGTGCCCCAAACCAGAACATATGGTCCGCCGGGGGGCAGTCCAGGCATTGTGCCGGGCTGGATGTGCAACGACATCTTAACGAAGTGGCCCTCGGGAAGCTGAGAGATAGTCCGCAGCGCTTGGAAGCTGGCCGGCAAGGTGAATCTCGTGAGCACGGAACGATCTGTCGTTCCATCCGCGTTGTGGTTCGTCGAAACGGCCACATAGGCCTGGCTACCGAGAGTAATACCCGCGACAGGCACTTCGAACGCGCCCATGCTGATCCCCGGCGGCTGAATGGTCACATAGCTACTGCCGTCTTGAAGGAAGTCCAATCGAACACCGCTCTCAGGATCCGTCGCATCGGTTGTCGCGATGGTGTCCAGCGCATGGTCCAGGCGTCCCACGGTATCGCCGAAAAGAAAATATATTTGGCCACCGTTCTCAAAGGAATTGCCCAAGTCAGTGCCTTGGATCCCGTATCGCGTGAAGGTTTGGCTGAGCGTCGGCTGATGAAGTTGCTTGTCCTCCTGACCAAGAAGTTGCTGAAGTTTGACGCTCGAGCCAGGCTCATAGCTCAGCACCGGCGCGCTCGTCGATGGTTGTGCAACTGCAACTTGCCAGATCATCATCGCTATTCCCGATATTAGGGGAAATTTGCTCTTCAGAGTCATATGTCCCTCCCTCAGAAAGCTGCGCGAGCGGGTCGCGCAGAACGTCGGGCCCAAACACGTCAACATCCTCGCAGCCTGGCCTCGCCTCATGCAACGCCCCGCTCAAGCGCCTGCTTCCTCAAGGATCGCAGCTGCATCCAGCCCGCCCTAAGAATTAACTCGTGGCCCGGAGTGGGATACTCGTAGGTGCAATTCTTCTTCTAGGAGCGCTATGGAAACCGCTTACGTACCCAACCCCACGCGTTACGACCACGCCATTTTCCGCCGCTGCGGCAACTCCGGCCTCGAGTTGCCGGCCATCACTCTCGGCCTGTGGCAGAACTTCGGTGGCGCCGACGTCTTCGAGACCGGCCGCGCCATGGTCCGCCGCGCCTTCGACCGCGGCGTCACCCACTTCGACCTCGCCAACAACTACGGCCCTCCCTACGGCTCGGCCGAAGAAAACTTCGGCGCGATCCTGCGCAAAGACTTCGGCGGCCTGCGCAACGAGCTCGTCATCTCCACCAAGGCCGGCTGGGACATGTGGCCCGGCCCCTACGGCATCGGCGGCTCGCGCAAATATCTGCTCGCCTCGCTCGATGCCAGCCTCAAGCGCATGGGCCTCGACTACGTCGACATCTTCTACTCCCACCGCCCGTGGAACAACGTTCCCCTCGAAGAAACCATGGGCGCGCTCGTCTCCGCCGTCCACCAGGGCAAGGCGCTCTATGCCGGCATCTCGTCTTACAGCGCCGAACGCACGCGCAAAGCCGCCGCCATCCTCAAATCCACGGGCGTACCGCTGCTCATTCACCAGCCGTCCTACTCCATGCTCAACCGCTGGATCGAAGAGGGCCTGCTGGCCGTGCTCGAAGAACTCGGCGTGGGCTGCATTGCCTTCTCCCCGCTCGCCCAGGGCCTGCTCACCAGCAAATACCTCAAGGGCATTCCCGCTGATTCGCGTGCCAAGCTGCCCAACTCTTCGCTTCTCAAGGAATTCCTGAGCGAGAAAAACATCAAGTGCGTTCGCTCGCTCAACGAGATCGCCAGGAGCCGCGGCCAGACGCTGGCGCAGATGGCCATTGCCTGGGTGCTGCGCGATCAGCGCATCACCTCGGCGCTCATCGGTGCGCGCAACGTCGAGCAGCTCGACGACTCACTCGACGCGTTGAAAAAACTCAAGTTCACTGCGGCGGAGCTGAAGCAAATCGATCGCTACGCGCACGAGGGCGACCTTGACCTCTGGCGCAACGCCCGTATCGACATGGATTGAAATGCAGTGAGCCAGGGAGAGGGAGCGAGACGGCCCCAGGTCCCATCCTTTCGCCGGTTTTTTCGGCGAAAGAGTGGGATGGCACAAAAGCCATTGGCGTCGCCTACGAACTCTTGTTCTCCAGCACGTCGCGCAGCGCAAAGCTCGTTTCCAGCCGTATAACGCCAGGGAGCCGCGAAAGCTCGTTCTGGTGCAGGCGGTTGTAGTCGTCGATTCCGCCTACACGCGCCACCAGAATGTAGTCATACTGCCCCGCGAGCAAATGGCAGCTCACAATGTCGTGGCAGTGGCGCACCGCGGCCTCAAATGCTCCCAGCACCGCAGCCGACTGCCGCTCCAGCGTGACGCGGATGTAAACCGTCATGTGCTTGCCCAGCAGGCGGTCGTCGATGACCGCGCGGTAGCCCCTGATGGCGCCCGACGACTCCAGCGCCAGTATTCGCCGCGAAGCCGCTGAAGCCGACAGCCCCACTGCCTCGCCTACTTCGTAATTCGTGGCCCGGCCATGGCGCGCCAGGTAGCGCAGGATTGCGGCATCGAGTTCGTCCAAGGCGCTTCCGCCGCCTGCGTCGTTCGCCGACGGTTGGATTGCCCCAGGCGAATCTTGCGCCAGTCGATCAACTGCCTCACGTTCTGTTCCCATTCCTCCCTTTTATCACGAAATTTGCACACATCGAAAGCAGATTGCGCCGTAAAATGCCTTCCAGACGCAAGCCTCAAAGGAGAGTCCCGCGATGATCGTCGGCGTTCCCAAGGAAATTAAGGACAACGAGGCTCGTGTCGCCTTGACACCCGCAGGCGTCAAGGCCCTCACTGAAGCCGGTCACACGGTGCTGGTTGAAACCCAGGCTGGCGCTCAATCCGGATTCCCCGATGGCGAATATCAGCATGCCGGTGCGGAGATCGCCGGTGATGCGAGCTTCGTCTGGGGCAAGGCCGAAATGATTGTCAAGGTCAAAGAACCGATCGAGCCCGAGTATGCATACTTTCGCGAAGGCCTGGTGCTTTTTACGTATCTGCATCTTGCGCCCATGCCGGAGTTGACTGACAAGCTGCTGGAATCGAAAGTCATCGGCATCGCGTACGAAACCGTACGCGACGGCCAGGGAACTCTGCCCCTTCTGACGCCCATGAGCGAGGTCGCAGGGCGCATGAGCGTGCAGGTGGGCGCAAGCTATCTCGAGAAAGAGCGCGGCGGGCGCGGCATTCTGCTTGGCGGAGTGCCGGGAGTGCCGCCAGCGCACGTCGCTATCCTGGGCGGCGGCGTGGTCGGCACCAATGCAGCCCGCATCGCCCTTGGTTTTGGCGCCAGGACCACGCTTATCGATGTGAACCTGAACCGCCTGCGCGAGCTCGACGACATCTTCGGCGGGCGTCTCTACACGCTGGCCTCCAACAGCTACAACATCGCCCAGGTCACACGCGAGGCGGATCTTGTGATTGGCGGAGTGCTCATTCCCGGCGCCACCGCACCCAAGCTGGTGACGCGCGGAATGGTCTCGCACATGAAGAAAGGCGCCGTGATTGTTGACGTCGCCATCGATCAAGGGGGCTGCGTAGAGACAGCGCGGCCCACCTCCCATTCGAACCCCAGCTACCTGGTCGATGGCGTGGTGCACTACTGCGTCACCAACATGCCGGGCGCTGTGCCGCACACCTCAACGCTGGCGCTTACCAACTCCACTTTCCCTTACGTTTTGCGCATCGCCAACCTCGGCGCACGCAAGGCGTTGCAGCAGGACACGGGATTGGCCGAAGGGCTGAATACCTGGCTGGGCACGCTTACCCACCGCGGCGTGGCCGAAAGCCAGCACCGCGCCTCGACCGCGCCGGCAAGCGTAATCGCCGGATGACAGCGCGGCCAGACCCTTGAACGCAGATTCGAGCGAAGCGCTCAATCAGCGACCCTAAATGCGGTGACTGAGCTCACACTACATTGTGGCGCGGCTCACATTTCACCGCAGGTTTCGTCTTGACTCGCGTCTTACGGATTTGCTACCTTCCTTGGACGGAAAAAGAGACAGAGAGACTTCATCTTCAAACGCATCTTCTCACGTGCTAAGCGCGTGTGGTTAGGTTTGTGCGCCTTAAGGATGCGTCGAAGGCGGAGTCTTGTCTTTTCGGACTTTTCACGACGTGTTCTTGGAATCTTAACGGACGTGACCAAGGATGGCATTGAACCGTCATGCACCGGCCGATTCGAGGTGCATTGTCAAAATTCCGTGCCTGTCTCAAGCCGCGCATACTGTGACGGAACACCGCAAACTTGCATCAGCCGATACCGCGCAAAGTCCGGGGACGAGCATTGATCTTCGCGCTCGCTTCACCTGAATGAACTGCTGGGAATAAACTCTTCGCAAAAACACTAAAGGCCCCGTGACATCAGGGCGCAAGTCAACCGCAAGCAAGATTAGGAAATTGGGAGGCAATATGGATTCGACACACCAATCATTGAGGCAACCAGCCGGAAACAGCTTTATTACGAAGTTCCGGATCCTCGGTTGCGGGTGGATTTATCTGGCAATGGCGCTTCTGTTGCTGACTGCATCGCGCCCGGCCTTTGCGCAATACGACCTTGGTGACCTGGTGGGGACGATTCACGACTCCAGCGGAGCCGCGGTTCCGAATGTAGCGGTGACTGTGACCAATGACGCCACTGGCGTTGCTAACGTCGTCAAGACCGACGCGAGCGGCGACTACGAAGTTCCCGGGCTGCGCGTGGGCGTTTACACCGTTTCAGCAAGCGCCGCCGGCTATGCGATCGCCGAGGCGAAACAGATTACGATCTCAGTCAATACGCGCGAGCGCATCGATCTCACCCTGAAGGTGGGCGCTGCGCAGGCCACCACGGTCGAGGTGAGCGACGTGGCTTTACAGTTGGAGACCGAGTCGAGCCAGCGCGACCAGACCATCACCAACTATCAAACGCAATCTCTTCCGCTGGTGAGCCGTAATTATTCCGACCTCGTGGATTATGTGGTCGGCGCTCATGGTGCTCCGGCTGATGCGACGACTACCTCGGTCACGTCGTTTACACGCGCCGGATCGTTCAACGTGAACGGCCAGCGCAGCATGTTCAATGATTACCTGATCGACGGTATGGATAACAACGCCTATGGCGAGAGCAACCAGGGCTTCGACAACCAGATTATTCAGCCGCCTCCTGACTCTGTGGCGCAGTTCGATGTGGTAACCAACAACGAAAGCGCGGAGTATGGCCGCTCCTCCGGCGCCACGGTGAACGTGGCCACCAAGAGCGGCAGCAATGATATCCATGCCACGCTCTACGAATTCCTCCGCAACACCGACCTGAATGCCTTCGGCTACATCAAGCCGATCTCTACAAACGCCGTCACAGGCACGGTTTACCCGTTCTTTAAACCCCTCTTCAACCGCAATCAGTTTGGCGCCAACTTCGGCGGACCGTTCGTCAAGAACAAGTTCTTCTGGTTCCTCGACTATGAGGGATTCCGCCAAACCCTTACGCCCACTGTGATCGACACGGTTCCCACACTCAACGAACTGAGCGGCAAGCTGGCTGTCGCCGTCCAGGATCCCTGGAGCCCGGGCACCTACATTCCTGCGGGGACGCCTTACACCAGCTGGCCCGCCCAGGCCCAGAGCGATGCTGATCCGACGGCGTTGAAGATCGCCTCACTGTATCTGAACGCCCTGCCGGGAAAGTGCCAAGTGACAAGCGGAACATCTTCCGGCGTGGCAACCAACGACTGTCCGGTGAACGCGCCATTTACCGACCGCGCCGACAAGGGCGACCTGCGCCTTGATTATCAGCAGGGCCCCAACACTTCGTGGTTCCTCAAGGTGAGCGACCGTAAGGAGACCGGCAAAAACTTCAACCTGCTTCCTGAGCCGATCGACATGCAGACCAACGGCCACATCCTCATTCACGATGAGCAGGTCGCACTCGGCTTCAATCACGCGATGGGCTCCAATCGTTTCCTGGATGCGCGCCTCGCGCTCTCCAGCACACGGGCCGGCAAGTGGACCTTCGCGGTCGGGAACACCTCCTTCCCCGCCGGCACGATTCCCGGACTTCCGACTATCGCCAATGTCTCCGGCGGTCTGCCATCCATGGCCATCTCGGGGGGCTTTACCTCCTTTGGCCGCCAGAGCACCAACCCGCAATGGCAAAATCCATCGCTTCTCGACCCCAAGCTGAACTATTCCTGGGTCAAGGGTCGGCACTCCTTCAAATTCGGCTATGAGTGGGAGAAAGTCTGGCAGGAGATTGAAGACTCGAATCCGCTCTATGGCTCCTTTACCTTCGGCGGCGGCTATAGCGCCTGCCCCACATCGGCCGGCACGGCCTGCCCCAACACCAGCAAAGTCGGCGACACCTACTTTGCCGATTTCCTCTTCGGCACCAGCAGCGCTTACTCGCTGGCCACCTATTACATCACCCACGTCTACCAGGCCATGGACAGTGCTTACGCTCAGGACGACCTGAAGGTGACCAACATGTTGACCCTCAACCTGGGACTGCGCTGGGAGTATGGTTCTCCCTGGTGGGAGCGGAATAACTACATCTCCAACTTCAACCCCGCCACCGGGGCCATGTGGACACTGGAGCCCGGATACACGGCGGCCCAGTCGCCCTTGTGCGGCAGCGTTGCCTGTATCCAGCCCTATAGCGGTGGCGGCGTCTTCGGCAAATCTCTCATCAATCCTGATCTCAGTGACTGGGCGCCACGCATCGGATTTGCCTCCGCCATTACCCCGACCATTGCGGTACGCGGCGGCTTTGGCTCAGCCTATGTTCACTATTGGCGGGCCGGCTCGGGCAACAATATCGCCATCAATGCGCCTTTCGCTCTCTATACCGTGGTCAGCAATCCGGGCACCGTCGGCACCACCAACGGTTTTGTCAGGCTGTCGCAGGGCTTCCCCAGCAACTCCAGCGGTGGCAATCTAGCTAACACGTTCAGCGCCGGCACTGACGACATCGACTCCATTCCGCCCAATACGCGCGACGGCTACGCCGAGAGCTGGTTCCTCGACGTCCAGAAGTCGCTGGCCAAGAACATCATCTTCGACGTGGCCTATGTGGGCAACCACGGCGTGCATCTCCAGGGCTTCATCAACGCCAACCAGAAAAACCCCGCCTTGCCGCTTACCACTGCGGGCGAATTTCCCGGTATTGCCGCAAATCAATTCCAGCGTCCGTACATGAGCTGGGGCGGGTACCTGCTCAACAACTCAACCACCTACCCGACTTTCCTGAATGGCGACATCACGCAGGCGTTGAGCGAGTTCCACTCTGCGTATAACGCTGTGCAGGCGCGCTATGAGCAGCGTTACACAGGCGGGCTCACGCTGTTGAATTCGTTCACCTGGTCGCATGCGCTCGACAACGCGTCGTCCACGCTCGAAGCCAACACGCCCTGCCCGCAGAATGGCTACGACATCGCGGCCGATTACGGCCAGTCGGACTACAACCTGCCCATCACCAATGTCACCACGCTCGTTTATGATGTGCCCGTCGGCCAGGGACGTCGTTTCCTCAACAACGCGAACGGCGTCACGAATGCTTTGCTGGGCGGATGGCAGATCAGCGGCGTAAACACCATGGACGCGGGAACGCCGTTCAACCTCACCTACAGTCCGGCTTCGGCCAACGCGGTATCGCCTGAGCTCACCCAGAACTGGCGCGGTGAGAATCTCTACCGTCCCAACCTCGTTTCCGGCGTTCCCTACATCAAACAGCAACTGCTCGCCAACGGTACGGTTCAGTACGTCAACCCCGCGGCACTGACGCTTCCCGCCACCTATACCACTGGCAGCGCGCTTACCGCGGGTGGCACCATCTCCAGCCCCTTCGGCGACCTGCCCAAGAACTATGGCCGGACGCCCGCCTATTACGAGACCGATCTTGACTTCAACAAGCGGTTCAATACCCCGGTGGAAAGAATCAAGATCGAATTCCGCTCGGAGTTTTACAACATCTTCAACCACACCAACCTCTACCTTCCGGGCGGCTCGGGCGGCGGCACGGTTTCGGGTACCGATAACAACACGTCCGCACCGACCAGCAATGGCGGCGGCACGATGACCGGCACATGGGAGCCGCGCATCATTCAGTTCGCACTGAAGATCACCTATTAACCCGCGTCGCGCAGGATGCGCCGGGCCGTTCCATTGTGGATGGCGCATCCTGCTTCCCGTTTCGATTCATCGCGCAGAATTCGGAGCGGGCCTGAAAGGCAGCTCGGCTTGGGGAGTGATAAGCTGGAATTCGCAACGGGCACGCACCATCAGATGCCGCGCCGTTGCTTGCAATCCGCAGCGACTCGGCCCGCGATATCATGCGCGCCCCCAAAGAGACCAGAGCCGGGGCGCAAAAACAGCATTTCAGGTTGATTTCAGGCTATGGCCCGGCTCGCCGGCCGGCGGATTTTCTGCGAAGGCCAGCAGCTGGCCGCGCCATGCCTACGATCCATTTGTTCTGCGATCAGCCGGCGGCGAGGAAAGGAAATCTCCAGCGTGGCCACGCGACAGGGAATTCTGAATGAACTGGGCCGCGGAGCGCGGCCTTGGGACGTTCTGGTGATCGGCGGAGGAGCCACGGGTTTGGGCGCCGCCGTTGAAGCGGCTTGCCGCGGCTACCGCACGCTGCTCATTGAACGAGCCGACTTTGCGCAGGAAACCTCGAGCCGCAGCACCAAGCTCGTCCACGGCGGTGTCCGCTATTTGCAGCAGATGGACCTGACACTGGTTCTCGACGCCTTGCGTGAGCGCGGCCACATGCTGCGCAATGCACCACATCTCGTCCACGACCTCGAATTTGTCGTTCCCGCGTACAGCTATCCTTCGCTTCCCTACTACGGCATCGGCCTCAAAATCTATGAACGGCTCTCAGGCCGATTGTCATTGGGTCATTCCAAGCTGCTCTCGCGCGAAAGCACACTTGAAAAACTAACTGGAATCAAAAGCGACGGTCTTCGCGGCGGCGTTCTCTATCACGATGGCCAATTTGACGATGCCCGCTACGCCATCGCGCTCCTGCGCACTTTCGAAAATCTCGGCGGAGTCGCCGTCAATTATCTTGAAGCGACGGGCCTCATCGAAAGCACCGGCAGAATTGCCGGCGTCGAGGCGCGCGATCGCGAAACCGGCGCGGTAATTCGTCTTGAGGCAAAGGCGGTCGTCAATGCCTGCGGGGTTCACGTCGAACAGACCATCGCACTTGACGGACGCCAGCGCGGCTCCCTGCTGGCTGTCAGCCAGGGATCGCATTTTGTCCTTCCGCGCTGGTTTCTCCCGGGCAAAACGGCGCTCATGATTCCCAAAACCGCCGACGGACGTGTCCTGTTCGCCATTCCCTGGCACGGTGCGCTGATCGTCGGCACTACCGACGTCCCCGTTGAAACCGCGTCCCCCGAGCCGCGTGCGCTGCTCCGAGAGAAGATTTTTCTCTGCGCCCATATCGCGCGCTATCTGGGCCGCGCGCCGCACCCCGACGAGATTCTCAGCGTCTGGTCGGGCTTGCGCCCGCTGGTGCGTAAAGGCCACGCCAAAACCTCGAAACTTTCGCGTGACCACACCATTCTGGTTTCTCCGCATGGCCTTATCACGGTCACTGGCGGCAAATGGACCACCTATCGCCGTATGGGGCAGGAAACGATCGATCGTGCCGAGCAAGTCGCCGGTTTTTCCAGGCGGACCTCCACGACGCTGGAACTGAAACTGCACGGCTGGACTCCCGACGCGACAACGGCAAACTCGCCGTGGGAGTGCGTTTATGGGGCTGATCTGCCCGCATTACGCGCGCTTTCTGACCACGAGCCCTGCCTCGACAACCTGCTTCACCCGCGCTTGCCCTTCAAGTTGCGCGAGGTGGTCTGGGCCGCGCGCTACGAAATGGCGCGCACGGTTGAGGATGTGCTGGCCAGGCGAACGCGTGCGTTGTTCCTCGATGCCCGCGCCGCCATCGAATCCGCGCCCGCCGTCGCCGATCTGCTGGCGCGCGAACTCGGCCGCAGCGAGGCCTGGACGGCCAGCGACTTAATCAATTTCCAGCAGACTGCGAAAGGCTATCTCTACGAGGAATGACGCCGCAGGCCGGCATCTCAGGTTGCACGCCTTGAACCCCAGCGCCGTGGACTCTGCTCGCGTTCAAGTTATGGCTGGGCGCCTTGAGGAACGAGCAAGGTGAGCGAGTGCGGCACCACGTCGAGCCGCACTGGCAGAGATCCCAGAACCTCCCCATCGGCTTCAACGAATAGTGCCTCCCGCGATCCGTTGCGCGACCGGCACTCGATCGTTGGCGTCTGCAGCAATTCCACCGCGCCTTTGAAAGTCTGCCTTCCCGCAATCGCCGCAAGCAGAAACCTGAGGTAGTGCAGGCGGCTCTGCGTCTTGAACGCCAGCAGGCTTAAACTGCCATTGCGCAAACTGGCTCCGGGGGCCAGCGTGCGCAGCACTCCCCCGAACGAGCGCACCCGCACCGCCAGCAGCTGCGACACATCCACCACCCGCCCGCCCCCATGTCCGTTAGCCGGTAGAACCGCTTCAAAAAGAGGGAAGGAAGATGTAGCCCAGATGTGAAAGGCCTTGATGAGGTAGAGAAGATAGCCGAAGCGCCGTTTCAGGCGCGCATCCAACTGCGCCATCAACAAGGCATCGGCCCCGATTCCCGCCGCCACGATAAAGTAGCGCGACCCGGGATTCCCTTCGTTGTCCCGGAAATGAATCCGGCCCACGGAAACCCGCGCCCGCGTTGCATCCAGCAGCTTGCGAGCTACTTTGGACGGCGAGGCGATCAGGCCCAGGTCGGAAGCCAGAGCGTTCGCCGTACCCAGCGGAACCACCCCCAATGCAACCTCGGTCCCCACCAGGGTCTGCGCGATTTCGTGAACAGTGCCATCGCCGCCGCAGGCCAGGATCGCGTCAAACCCCTCGCGAACCGCCTCGGCGGCAAGCGTCACGGCGCTCCCCGGCGCGCCGGTCTCGAATGCTTCGGCAGCCACGCCCGCTTCGCGGAAAACGGCCAAGGCATCCTGAATCGCCGACTTCCGCCGCGCGGAGTACTGGCCGGAAGCCGGGTTGTAGATCAGCGCCACACGGCGCATTGCGGGTTTCACTTTGACAGTCGTTCCTATCTCAGCTAAATGCGGTTAGGCACATCCTGTTAGTATGTCAGATTCGATTCGTAAATGGCCGGCAGCGTCGCCGATTTTTTGGGGCGGAAAGTAACGCATGCGCCCGAAGTCAATGCCTGCGCCGGGCCGCGAGCTCGCACCTCGACTACCCGGTTATGATGGCCCATGGGAGTGGTCCGCTCCATGCAACTTTCCGGCAACACCATCCTCATTACCGGCGGTGGTTCCGGCATCGGCCGCGGGCTCGCTGAGGCTTTCCACGCGCTCGGCAATCAGGTCATCGTCGCGGGCCGCCGGCAACAGGCTCTTGACGAAACTACGGCCGCCAATCCGGGCATGAAATTCCTCCCGCTCGACATTCGTCATGCCGCCGCCATCCGCTCCTTCGCCGCCCAGGCCATCTCCGCATTTCCCTCCCTGAATGTCCTCATCAACAATGCCGGCATTATGCGCCGCGAAAACTTTCTCGCCCAGCAGGCTGATCTGGCCGACGCTGAGGCCATCGTGGCCACCAACCTCCTCGGCCCCATTCGTCTGACCGCGGCCCTGCTGCCGCATCTTGAAAAGCAGCCGCGTGCCGGGATCATGAATGTTTCATCGGGTCTTGCTTTCCTGCCGCTGGTGCTCACACCCACGTACTGCGCCACCAAGGCCGCCATCCATTCCTACACGCTCTCGCTCCGCTTCCAGCTTCGCAACACCCGCATTGAGGTCCTGGAATTGATCCCTCCTTACGTGGCCACCGACCTGATGGACGGACGCAACGACCCCCACGCCATGCCGCTCGACCAATTCATCGCCGAAACCATGGAGATCTTGAAGAAACAGCCAACCCCGCCGGAAATCTGCGTGGAAAACGTAAAGCGCCTACGCTTCGCCGCCGAAAGCGGCAACTTCGACTCCATCTTCACCGGCATGAACTCGCGTGTTGCCGGCGACCGTTAGCGGCACATGGTGCTAACTGCTCGGGTATAATCCCACTAGCCTCACGGCAGAAAGAACGTGTGCGCACGTTTCCTCTCCCCGCCCGGGAAGCGCCATGGGTTTGTTGTGAAACGGATTTTATATATCCTCCTAATTCCAGGCTGCCTGTCACCTTTCCTTGCCGCGCAAATTCCAGCCACGCCGCTGGTTACGCGGCCAGTCGACGATTCCAAGCTCGTCGCGCTGCATGGCACTTTACACAAATTGGCGCAGGCGGCCGATGATCGCGGGCCGGTGAATCCATCCACGCCCGCCGAACGGTTGCTGCTCATCCTCAATCGTCCTCCCGAGCGCGAAGCTGCCTTCCAGCAACTGCTGAAGGGCCTGCACACGCCCAGCTCGCCGAGCTATCACCAATGGCTGACTCCGGATCAGATTGGCGCGCAATTCGGGCCCTCCGGCTCCGATGTCGACGCCGTAACAGGCTGGCTGCGCGCTTCAGGGTTCAGCGTCAACCGCGTTTCGCGAGCGGAGCGATTCATCGAGTTTTCAGGCAATGTTGGCCAGGTAAACGCCGCCTTCCACACTGAAATTCACGAGTACCTGGTGAGCGGCGCGCTGCACCACGCCAACTCCACCGAGGTGCAAATTCCTCAAGCCCTTGCAGGCGTCGTAAAAGGCCTCTCTCCGCTCAACGACTTCCACGCGTCGCCGCAGGTGCAGGCGGGTGGAAAGGGATACTACGATGCCGCAACGCGGCAATTTGTGCCTGAGTTCGATCTGCCCTCCAGTTGGTCTCCCCTCCTCTACGGCGTTGTCCCCGCCGATTTCTACACTCAATACGATCTTGCCCCGCTCTATGCCGTCAGTGTGACAGGCGCGGGAAGAACCATCGGAATCATCGACGAATCGAACATCGATGTCAGTCTCGCCAACGACTACAGAAGCACCTTCGACGTCGCGGCGAATCCCGTTCAAGTTGTTCTCGATGGGGGCGATCCCGGCATCATTTCTGCGAATGATATCGAATCGTACCTCGACGTGGAGCTGGCCGGGGCCGTGGCGCCGGGAGCAACGGTGAATCTCTACATCTCTGCCGGCTCGCCCTATCAGGACCCCCTGGTGCTTGCCGCTTTGCGTGCCATCGAGGACAACCAGGCTGATGTGTTGAGCGTCAGTTGGGGCGCGAGCGAGCAGGACCTCGAAGCCAGCGGCAATGCACTCTGGAGCGCTTTGTGGGAGCAGGCCGCAGGCCAGGGGCAGACGGTAGTGGTGGCGACCGGCGACTTCGGGCAGGTCCCGGAAGAAGAGTACTTTCTTTCCGGATACGACCTTGGACCCGCAGTGAACGGCCTGGCTTCAACTCCGTGGAATGTCGCCGTGGGAGGCACGGACTTCTACTACTCCGATTACGCTTCCGGCGCGCCCAGTGCATCTACCTTCTGGAATGCAACCAACGATGCCGCTACCAAGGGTTCGCTCAAATCCCCCTTACCGGAGCAGGTATGGAACGATCCCTTCGGCCTCGACGCGATCGCAAACGGCTTGGCGCGCGGCGAAATCTACGCCGGTGGAGGTGGCGCGAGCAGTTGCACCACCGTGAATTCCGGCACATCCTGCGCAGGCGGCTACGCCAAGCCATCCTGGCAATCCGGGCCCGGCGTTCCCGCCGATGGTGCACGCGACATACCCGACGTCGCGCTCTTCGCATCGAACGGCGCCAATTACTCCGGCTATATTACCTGCGACTACGAAGGCGCCTGCGTGCCCGACGCAAGCGGCAACTTTGGCTTTGATCTGGTGGGCGGAACGTCCGCTTCCACACCGGCCATGGCCGGTATCATGGCTCTCGTCGATCAGAAATACGGCCGCCAGGGCCAGGCCGACGCCACGCTCTATCCACTGGCGCAGCAGAAACCCTCCGCGTTTCACGACATCACGCTGGGCGGCAACTGGGATATCTGCATCGAGGGCGATTCCGACTGCGCGTTCGGCGTCGACGGGCTGACGGCGGACGTGGGCGAGTCAACGGTTTACTCCGCCGCTCCCGGCTTCGATCTCGCCAGTGGATGGGGCTCAGTGGATGCCGCCAACCTCGTGAACAACTGGAATGCCATCACTTTCCAATCGACGACCACAACGCTTCAGGTTTCTCCGGCTGAGGTAACGCATGGCAACAACGTGACCCTTACAACCAATGTCGCCGCTGCCTCCGGCTCCGGTACGCCCACGGGAGCGGTCTCCATCCTCAGCAATTCCTCGCAGCCCTCCAATGCGAGCCAAACCGCGATCACTCTCATCGGCGGGGCCGGTTCCGCGGCCATCAACACCTTGCCCGGCGGTACCTACCAACTGACGGCACAATATGGCGGTGACGGCATCTTCTCGAGCAGCACCTCATCGCCACAAACCGTCACCGTCAAGCCCGAACCTTCGAAGCTCATCCTCCAGGTTGGAGGTAACCCTCCCACGACGCTTCTCACCTACGGCTCGCCGGCTTATTTGACTGCGATGCTGGAGGGTACGAATTCAGTCAATGATGGCGCCGCCACCGGCAACGTCACTTTCACGGTGGATAGCGCAAATACCCTCATCCCTCTCAACGTGGGCGGTGTCGCCTCGTGGATCATGCCGAATCTCACCATCGGCTCGCACACCGCCGGCGCGAGCTATCCCGGCGACGACAGCTTCCAGGCCTCGAGTGCCGCGCCGGTAACCTTCACCGTCAGCAAAGGCACCCCGGCAATGAACCTCAACGTTATCGCCCCGCAAGCGCTGGGAGGGCCCGGTTGGGAGCTCAATCCGGGCAGCAGTGTCACGCTTACCGCGCAAGTGGGCCCTGAAGTGGGCGCGCTCAGCGGGGGCATCGCTTCCACGGGAACCGTCGGTCCTACCGGTACGGTCACTCTTTGCCTCAATACCAACTTCAGTGTCGGCGCCAACCCATGCTCCAGCCTGGGAGCCGGTTCCTACTCAGCGACGGCCAATCTCGTGCCCACTGCCGGAATCTACGGCCTGTACTCCGCGGCCACGGTGACATTCACGAACCTGGCCGCCGGCGGTTATATGCCGCAGTTCGAATACAGCGGCGACAGCAACTGGCAAACCTACGGATTGTTCTACATCTCGTATGTCAGCGTGCTTGCAGTCGCTCCACAGCCCGTTCCAACCATAACCATCAGCATGTCGCCCGATAGTATCTCGGGCACGCAGGAAGCGGTGCTGACCACCACGGTAACGGGAACCAACGGCATTGCGCCGACGGGAACTATCTCCTATTACAACGGCGGGAATTCCTTCGCATGGGATACTCTCGTTCCCTCCACAACGGGCGCCACGAGCGCCGACTCGTTCGTCGTGAGCCCCGCGTGGTTCTGGAACAGCGGCTCAAACCAACTCGTCGCCATTTACGCCGGAGATGCCAACTACGCCCCGGCCAGCAGCAACGTGTTGAACGTAACCGCGAACCAGACGGTTGGCGACTTCATGCTGGTTCCCGTCGTCCCGCAGGTCGCGCTGGCAAGTGGCAGTACGCAATCCGTCGCTCTGAACCTGACCTCGATCAACAGCTTCAACGGCACGGTCAACCTGAGCTGCGCGCCCTCGTCGAGCCAGTTCTCGTGCAGTGTGAATCCATCGTCTCCGCAGCTCAGCGGCACCGGTTCGGCCACGATCACCATCGCGGCCACCATTCCCGGCGGTGCCGCGCAGGTCGATCTCATGCCTCGCCCTGGGCGCGCACGATGGCTCGGGGCCGGCGGTTTGGCCCTTTGCGTTCTACTCGTGCTTCCCTTGCGCAGGCACCGGTGGAGCAGCGTCGCTTGCCTTACGATCCTCCTGGCCGCATGCTTCCTCTCTGCCTGCGGCGGTGGCGCAAAGACTGGAGTCTCGGTCACGCCACCTCCCGCCAACGGCACTCCCTACGGGACCTACACCGTGCTCATCACCGGCACAGCCAACGGCATCACGCACAACTCGAAACTGACCGTTGTTGTTCAGTAACGCCCCGCGCGTCACCGGTCCTTTGAGTCCGCACGGCGCAGCCACGATACAACCGCGAAAAATCGAAACGACATCTCACCTCTCAAGGAGATGTCATGGCAACCAGGAAAACAAAGAAGAGCAGCGCCAGTCGAAGGAAGTCGTCGCGAAAATACTCTCCCGCGGCGGGAAAGATCGTTGAGCGAGAGATGCGCGAGATAAAAGAAGGGACATTAAGAAGCGGGCGCAGCGGCAAAAAGGTCACGAGCCGAAAGCAGGCGATCGCGATTGGATTGTCGGAGGCGCGAAAAGCCGGCGACAAGGTTCCCGCGAAGAAGAGCTGAGCCACGACACTCCTATAGCGCTCGTGCGTGCAGGTCATTGGGCGTGAGACGCTTACACACGCGTGCGCACATTTTTCCAGTGACTGGGCGGGTTCTGCACAGCTTCTGGTCGACCGGCTGTGGCCTACACTCTTTTGATATGGCCACCACCCCAGACCTCTCCCTTGAAGCCGGCCTGCCCGCGAACATCGATGCGGAGAAGACGATTCTCGGCGCCATCCTGCTCGATAACGCCGCCCATGCCGAGGCGGCCGAAATCCTGAAGCCCGACGACTTCTCGCTCGAGTCGCATCGCCGCATCTTCTTGCGGATGGGCGAGTTAATCGACTCAGACAGCGCCGTTGATATTGTCACCCTTTCCAACGAGCTGGCCCGCTACAAGGAGGTCGAATCCGTCGGCGGCGTAGCCTATCTGGCCTCGCTGACTGAAGGATTGCCGCGCCGGCCCGTCATCGAAGACTACATTCGCATCGTCAAAGACAAGAGCCTGCTGCGCCGGCTCATGAGCATCTGCTCGGCCGCCATCGCGCGCGCCGCCGACCAGAGCGAAGACGCCATCGGCGTTCTGGACCAAACCGAATCGCAACTGCTGGAAGTGAGCGAAGCAGGCCTCACCCAGGGCCTGCAGCCCCTGGACGTCATCGTTCGCGATTCCTTCGGCTCCATCGACAACCTCTACAAGCACAGCCGTGAAATCACCGGCTTGGCCACCGATTTTTATGAATTCGACCGCATGACCAGCGGCCTGCAGAAAGGCGAGCTGATCATTATCGCGGCGCGGCCCTCCATGGGCAAAACCGCCCTGGCTATCAATATCGCGCAGAACGCAGCCGTGCGGCACGGCGCCGTGGTGGCCGTTTTCAGCCTGGAAATGAGCAAGGAATCGCTGCTGCGCCGCATGTTGGCCGCGCAGGCGCGCGTCGATCAGCGCCGCCTGCAGACTGGATTCCTGACCGGCGACGACCAGCAAAAGCTGCAGGACGCACTCGGCCTGCTGGTTGATTCGCGCATCTACATCGACGATGCGGCCGGGGCATCCCTGGCCGAAATGCGCGCCCGGGCGCGGCGGCTTAAGCAGAACGCCGGCGCGCTCGATCTGGTGGTTGTCGATTACCTGCAACTGATGTCAGCCACGTTGCCCGCGGCCGGAGCCAAGCGCGGCTACGAGAACCGCACCCAGGAGGTTACGGCCATCACCCGCGGCCTCAAGGCCATGGCCAAGGAGCTCCATGTGCCAGTCGTCGCCCTCTCGCAGCTCTCGCGCGCCAGCGAGCGCCGCGGCGACGACAAGCGCCCCATGCTGAGCGACCTGCGCGAATCCGGCTCCATTGAGCAGGACGCCGACGTCGTCGCTTTCATCCACCGCGACTCCTACTACAACCGCGATGAGGAAATCACCGAGTCAGAACGCGCCAAGTCGGAGATCATTCTCGCCAAGCAGCGCAATGGACCCACGGGCACTGTGCACTTGAACTTCATCTCGCGCTACACCTGTTTCGACAATCCCGAGACAGCGCACGACGTGGAGTGATGTCATGACCATCCGGTTTGCTCGCCGTGGTCGGAGGCAAACATCTGTCTACTGGTAACGTCGAACGATTTAGGCCGCCTTGCGCCCGCTTCCCCGGCATGGCTATCTTGATCGAAGGACTATGGAAGTTCTCAAACGGCTCTTCGAGCAGCATTTCGGTGTGCCTGCCGAGAAGGCGCAGCCGCTACAGGGCCAGCTCGGCGGCTCAGGCCGCGTCATCGTTCGCCTCACCAGCGGAATCCACACCGCCATTGGGATCCTCTACTCTGTGCGCGAAGAAAATATCGCCTTTCTTGAATTTTCCCGCCATTTTCGCCGCCACAAACTGCCCGTCCCTGAAATCTATGCCGAAGATCTGAGTCAAGGCGCCTATCTCGAGGAGGATCTGGGCGACACCACACTCTTTGATTTCTTGAGCGCCAACCGTTCCGGCGAATCCATCGCGCCGCAAGTCGTGGAGGCCTACCGCAACGTCGTGGCCGTGCTGCCGCGGTTCCAGGTCGAGGCCGGCAGCGACCTCAATTACAAGGTCTGCTATCCGCGCGCCAGTTTTGACCGCCAATCCATCGCCTGGGACCTGAACTACTTCAAGTACTATTTCCTGCGCCTGGCCGGAGCCTCATTTAACGAACAGGCGCTGGAGCTCGATTTCGGCCGGCTCACCAAGCTTCTGCTGGCCGCACCGCACGACTACTTTCTCTATCGCGATTTTCAGTCGCGCAATGTGATGCTGCGCGCCGGCCAGCCCTGGTTTGTCGACTATCAGGGCGGCCGCAAGGGCGCGCTGCAATACGATATCGCATCGCTGCTCTACGATGGCAAAGCCGATCTGCCGCCGGCTCTTCGCCAACAGCTTCTCGATCACTATCTCGATTGCCTCGCCGGCTACACTGACCTCAATCGCAACGCCTTCATGGAGTATTACTACCCCTACGTCTACGTCCGCATCCTGCAGGCGCTGGGCGCTTATGGCTTCCGCGGATTCTACGAGCGCAAGCCGCACTTCTTGCAGAGCGTCCCCTACGCGCTCAAGAATCTGCGCTGGCTTGCCGCCAACGTCAAGCTGCCCGTCGCATTGCCTGCGCTGCTTGACGCCCTCGAGAACATGCAGGCGTCGCAGAAGCTTCAAAGCTTTGCTCCCGAGCACGCAGACGTGACGGTGCGAATCTTCAGCTTCTCCTTCCACCATCAGTTGCCTGCCGACGACGAGGGGCATGGCGGCGGATTTGTTTTCGATGCACGCAGCCTTCCTAACCCGGGAAAGCAAGAGCAATTCCGCCAGATGACCGGCAAGGACCCCGCGGTCATCGAGTTTCTTGAACGCGAAGACAGCGTGCGCCAGTTTTTCTCGCATGCCCAATCGCTGGTCGACGAAAGCATCGCCAGCTATCGCCGACGCGGCTTCACAGATCTGATGGTCTCGTTCGGCTGCACCGGCGGCCAGCACCGGTCCGTTTACCTTGCCGAGCAGTTAGCCAGGCATCTACGCGCAATCAACGGCGTTGAAGCCGTGGTTCGACACATGGAGCTCGAGAAACTCGGCAAGTCGGGAGATTCGGCCTGAATGAAAGCCATGATCCTCGCCGCTGGACTCGGTACGCGCCTGCGCCCCCTCACCAACGAACGGCCCAAAGCGCTGGTTACTGTCGCCGGCCGCACTCTGCTCGAAATCACGCTCTCGCGTTTGCGCTTCTTCGGCGTGCGTGAAGTCATCGTCAACGTGCACCACTACGCCGACATGATCGCCGAATACCTGAAAGCAAATCGCAACTTCGGCATGCGCATTGAGATTTCCCGCGAAGAGACTCTGCTCGATACCGGAGGAGGACTGAAAAAAGCGGCATGGTTCTTTCTTGAGCCCGGCCCCGCATCCGGCGAGCCATTCCTCCTGCATAACGTCGACGTTCTCAGCACGATCGATCTCGCGGCCATGGCGCGTTTTCACACCGAACAAGGCGCCCTGGCCACGCTGGCGGTCCAGCAGCGCCCCACCTCGCGTCCTTTGCTCTTCGACGAACTGGGCCAGCTCCGTGGCCGCGGCGCCGCCGAAGACAACAAGCCGGGCGCCGGCGGCCCATCTCAGCCCTTGAACGTTCTCGCTTTTTCCGGCATTCATGTCCTCTCTCCGCGCATCTTCGACAAACTCGACGAGCAAGGCGCCTTTTCCATCATCGATTCCTACGTCCGGCTGGCCGCGCAAGGCGAAAAGATCATCGGCTTTGGCGCCGACGCATTCTACTGGCGCGATCTGGGGCGAGCCGAGGATTTGGCCGAGGCTGAGCGCGATGTGACCGACGGCACGTATGCCGTGATCTGAACGACTAGCCGTGGCTGGCGCAGCTCGGCATGACTTGATTCACAACTCATTCAGAATTAAAGCGATTCTTCCCACCAGCAAGCTGCACGGTGATTCGCCCGCCTCAATCTCGATGACCTGAACGGCATACGCCGTGCTGATGGGTCGCAGAACCACGCGGTTGGAGAGAAAATCCGCGTATCGCAAAGTCAAGTGCGAGCCGTGTCGAACTGCGTAGAGATTGGGCCGGTTAGGGCGGTATGGCACCAGCGAAATGTAGTGCCGGTCGATAAGCGCAATTGCGTCGGGCAAAACCAGGGGCTCCATCGCCAAGGCATCGGAGGATGGCACGCGCACGGCCACAAACCGCTGCCACGCCTGCCGGGAGTTCGAAGCGCGCGCGCGAATTGTCTGAAGGGCAGCTGCAGGCAGTTGCAGCATCGATTGAACCGCCGATGGCCGGATCATCGCGTCGAAAACTGCCGCGGCGTGCGAGACCACTGGAACCGTACTGCCATCGGACCACATTCCGGTCCGGTCCAACACAGGCAATAGATCCGCGACCGTCAGATGCTGCGCAGCTAGAATGCGGTCCATCGCTTCCAACGAGAGCTGCCGCCTGCTATGCAGAAAATTGGAAAGATGCGCCTGCGCAAAGCCGGTTTGCCGGCCGAGCAGCGACACACTTAGCGTTCCCCGCTGTATTCTGCGCAGCAGTTCTTGCCGAAGCCGGTCGTGTAACTGGGTGAGATTCATCCTGTGGAAATTTCGCCACCAGCAATATGCGTAGGTCCCCTATGTTTTCTGGTGGAAAAGTTCGCAGGGCTGGGATGCCTTTATTTTGAGCGTCTGACAGAAGATTGGAAAGCCATAGAGGGGAAACTAAGGTCACAACGTTGACGCTAAAGAATCATTTCCCTAGATTAGGTTTACTAAATCACGTTTTGGTTTGTGGGAATCTTTGGGGAAGCGTCTCATTGCCGTAGCTTTGAGCGAGGGCCGAAAAGTGCCTTTCGCGTGGGCCAATGAACATAGGCCTGTGGGATTTTCATTCCACAGGCTTTTCCTTTCTAGTACCCATGTGCTCTTTGGGCACGGGCAAACCAATCGGGGAGGCTCCATGATCTGCGCGCCAATGTTCATGACAGAAAACAGGAGAGCACGGGCGGCAGTCCCCCATCAGGACAATAGAAACCTGAAATGTTTTGCCTGGTTCTCTTCACCCCGTGGAATAACCAGCTGTAAAAAACTTTATCGGGACAGGAAAGAAATACGGAGAATCAGTCATGGAAGTGCGCGTGCAATTGAAGGTTTGCGAGGGTTGCGGTTGCCTTTGGTATCGTACCCACACGCAGAGGAGCGTGTATTGCAGGGAGTGTGCATTAAAACTTAGACCGTTCCCATCGCCGGAGAGCCGCAAGCTGCGCGGCCGGCCCAGTACCAAACTGCTTGCCAGGGTTTGTGCGGTGGCTGAGGCGGCAGGAGGCGCACAATGAGCGCTGCACTGCCGTTACCGATGGAATGGGAACCCAGCACTGCTCATGCAGTCTGGCGTATTGAACGCAGAAGGAGTAAGCCGAAAGCCGAGCCACAGCAAGTGGCCGGTCAGGCAAGGGCGCCGGACAAACCGCCGGCCAGTCTGGCTTTCTATCGTAAGCATACTGAAAGCCTGCTGCGGCGTTACCTGCTGGCATCCATGTTGTTGGGCAGAGCGCCGTCTATCTTGCGCGATCCGGTGGGGCGCGGATGGGCATCCAGCCGCCCGGTCCGTACCTTCGAGGACGCAGTCATCTTCGTCCTCGATATTGAAAGCTGTCTCAACAAACTGGGTTGGCTCGATCGCGAGATCCTCAGCCGCGTTGTGATTCAGGAATACACACAGGTAGAAGCAGCCATTCTGCTCGGCATGAGCATTCGGGCAATGTCGTACAAATTTCCGTTGGCGCTCGATCGCTTGACCGAGAAAGTACTGGAAGCCGGTCTGCTGGTTTTACCGCACTCATAAAACTACAACCAAACGCGGCACGGGAAACTACCCGTGCCGCGCTCACGTTTTACGCCTACCGCAGCCAGACTCACTTCGGTCAATTCCCTTCTTCGCGCTTCAGCCGTAAGATGAACTATTACATCGTGAGTCCTGTATGTTAATCCGCTCCAGAGCGCCGCTGCGGCTGGGACTGGCAGGAGGCGGCACCGATGTCTCCCCCTACTGCGACGAATTTGGCGGCGCCATTCTCAACGCCACCATCGACTACTACGCCTACACCGCCCTCGAGCCCCTCGACACGGGCGCAGTTGAGTTCATTTCTGCCGACCTGAATGAGAGCTCCAACTATGTGGCTGCGCCGGTGCTCCCCAACGACGGCCGCCTCGATCTCTTCAAGGCCGTTTACAACCATGTGGTGCAGAATTACAACCTTGGCAAACCGCTCAGCCTGCGCATCAGCACGCGCGTCGACGTGCCCGCCGGATCCGGGCTGGGCTCATCGTCCACGCTCACCGTTGCCATGCTGGCCGCATACGCTGAGTGGCTCAATCTGCCCCTTGGCGACTATGAACTGGCGCAAACGGCCTTCGTCATCGAGCGGCAGGAGGCCGGCCTGCAGGGCGGCAAGCAGGATCAATACGCCGCGGCCTTCGGCGGTTTCAACTTTATGGAGTTCGGCCGTAACGGACAGGTGCTGGTGAATCCTTTGCGCATCAAAGATTGGGTTGTCTCAGAGCTCGAGGCCTCGCTGCTGCTTTACTTCACGGGCAAATCGCGCACTTCGGCCGACATCATCGAGGAGCAATCGCGCAACGTGCGCGACCGCAATACGCCGGCGCTCGAAGCCATGCATGCCATCAAGCAAGAGGCCTTTCTCATGAAGGAGTGCCTGTTGCGGGGCGATTTTCACGGCTTGCACAAGGTGCTGCGCAGCAGCTGGGAGTCGAAGAAGAGAATGGCCAGCCAGATTACCAACCAGCAAATCGAAGCTCTCTACGCGTGCGCCCTCAAAGCCGGCGCGCATTGCGCCAAGATCTCCGGCGCCGGCGGCGGAGGCTTCATGATGTTTCTCGTCGATCCCATTCACAAGGACCAGGTGGCCGCTGCGTTGCGATGCCAGCACGCCGACGGCACCGCCTACGCATGCCACTTTACGCCCGCCGGCGTGCAGGTGTGGAGGGTGCCGTGAGCGAAGTGGTGCGCGAAAAGCTGCTGGAGGGATTGAGCGTGATGGAAGCGGTGGCGCACGACAGCGCGCTGCATGCAGCATTGGCCGCGGCGGCCCACGTGACCGCGCAGACCATGCGATCGGGCCGCAAGCTGATGGCGGCCGGCAACGGCGGCAGCGCTGCCGACGCGCAGCATCTGGCCGCGGAGTTTGTCAGCCGCCTGATCGGCGATCGTCCCGCCATGCGCGCCCTAGCACTCACTACCGACTCCTCCATCCTGACCGCCGTAGCGAACGACTACGGTTTTGAACGCCTGTTTACGCGCCAGATTGAAGCGCTCGGCGAGCCGGGCGACGTGTTCTTCGCCATCTCCACCTCAGGCAACTCGCCCAACATCGTGCGCGCGCTCGAGCTGTGCCGCGCCATGGGCATCGCCACCATCGGGCTGACGGGAAAAACCGGCGGCAAAATGCCTCCGCTCTGCGACCACTGCCTGCGCGTCCCGTCCGACGTCACCATGTACATCCAACAGGCGCATCTGGCTCTCGAGCATCTTTTTTGCTTGCTGGTCGAGCGCGAGTACTTCGCCGCGGCGCCGGCGGCCCCGAAGGGATAGTTGCGCATGGAAGCCATCGTTCTCGCCGGCGGCCTGGGCACGCGGCTTGCCCCGCGCCTCCGGGGCGTACCCAAGCCCATGGCGCTCATTGCCGGCCGTCCCTTTCTTGAGATACTCCTCACCCAGCTGCGTCGCGCCGACTGCACGCGCGTTCTGCTTTCAGTCGGACATCTGCACACCGTGATTCAGGATCACTTTGGCAAATTGTTCCAGGGAATGTCAGTCGATTACGTGATCGAAAACGTGCCGCTAGGAACCGGAGGAGCTATTCGCCTCGCGCTCGCGCAGGCAAACGAAGATGCCGTGCTGGCGATGAACGGCGACACATTTCGCCAGATCGACTACGCTCGCCTGATGCAATTCCACCTGGCGCAAGGCGCTGCCGCGACCATGGCCGTTGTCCACCAGCCCGATGTCGCGCGCTACGGTGGAGTGGTCGTGGAGAACGATCGCGTGATTGCCTTTCAAGAGAAGGGCCAGTTGGGGCCCGACCCCGTCCCGGGATGGATCAACGCCGGCGCCTATGTGCTCTCGCGGAATCTTCCCTGGCCGCCGGCTCTCGGAGAAAAATTCTCCATCGAGACGGATTTCTTTATGCCGGAAATCGCACGCCTGCGCCCCGCCGCGTACAAGATGCACGGCCACTTTCTCGACATCGGCGTGCCCGAAGATCTGGACCGTGCGCAAACCGAGGTGGCGCCATTCCTCGCCTAGAGCTTCGTTGCCATTTTTGACCGCGGGTGCGCGTCTGCCTTCAAATTCGGGCGATTTTGGGGCGTTTGCGCAATGATTTTGCGCCGTTTTCGACCGTTTTTGGCTACTTTGTCGGAGCGGATTTGTTGAAAACAAATGAGTTATAGGACAAAACATGCCCCAGGGGGGTATGAAAATCTTTTTCTTTTATGTATTTCCGGCCGATTAAGGCCGTATCCCCTCTCCGCTCCCTTCGCGTCCATCCCTGTTTTTTCAAGTGTGTACCGGAGCGGGGAAATTATCTGCAAAAGCGGCGAGAGAATTTGCTTTGTGTTTTCAGTGATTTCGGGGCGTGGCTGGGCGAGCGGGTCTTGAATGCAGTTTCGCCTTTTCGCATTCTCATTGGGTGATGCCGAGTTGGCTGAGGAGGAAGGCATAATTGCGGTCCTGCTCGCGGACGCGATCGTAACGGCCGCTGGAGCCGCCGTGCCCGCCGTGCATGTTGACGAAGAAGACCAGCGGATTCTGGTCAGTCTTCAGGGCACGGAGTTTGGCGACGAATTTTGAGGGCTCCCAGTACATCACCTGCGAATCGTCGAAGGAGGTTTGCACCAGGATCGCCGGGTAAGCCTTCGGGGCGACATTATCGTACGGCGAATAGCTAAGCATGTAATCGAACGCAGCCTTCTGGTTGGGATTGCCCCACTCTTCATACTCCGGGACTGTGAGTGGCAGGCTCGCGTCGAGCATTGTGTTCATGAGGTCGACGAAAGGGACTTCGGCGAGCACCACTTTAAAAAGGTCAGGGCGCATATTGGTGACCGCGCCCATGAGAAGGCCGCCGGCGCTGGCGCCCTCAATGCCCACGAGACCGCGCTTGCCGTAACCTTGCGCGAGCAGCGCTTCGGTAGAGTCGATGAAATCAGTGAAGGTGTTGCGCTTGTTCATCATCTTGCCCGCATCGTGCCAGGCCTCGCCCATTTCGCCGCCACCGCGAATATGGGCCACGGTGGTGACGACACCGCGATCGCGAAGCGGAATCATCAAAGTCGAGAACGAGTCGGGCATGCTGAGGCCGTAAGAGCCGTATCCATAGACGAAGAGCGGGTTTTCGCCAGGTTTGAACTTGTCTTTGCGATAGGCGATGGTGACGGGGATTCCGGTGCCGTCGCCGGCGGGAGCGAAGATTCGCTTAACAGCGTACAGTGATTTCTCGTACCCGGGGACTTCCTGCTGCTTGAGAAGAATGGAAGATTGTTTATTGACGTCGTATTCAAACGTCGAGGCTGGGGTCACAGGTGACTGGTAAGCATAGCGGTATTTTGAGGT
>JASHYS010000374.1 GCA_030042915.1 Acidobacteriaceae bacterium | reverse complement strand
CTCCGGGTCTCGAACTCGACAAGAAATGGCCGATTTGGGGGTAAATTCGGGTAAAAAGCGCCCGATTTGAGACCCAAAACAGCGCAATTTAAGGGCCGTTTCGAGACCGGTTTTCTGATTCTAAAAGAGTTAACCTCCAAACTATACCCCAGGGGGTATATCCGAAATTTTTTCCCGAGGCAAATTCGCCTTTGTTTTGCCCCAAAATTGTTTTTCGGGACCCATTGCGCGGGGCCCCGAGGGCGATTTTGGCGCCCCCGAAGGCCCGCGGCTAAAGCCGCGTTTCGCGCGTCGGCATTCAGCGGCCTGAAGGCTCCTGCTCCCTCCGGTTCGATGCCCCTTCAAAACCTCCGTTCCGCGTAATGTTTTTCCGCAGTCTCCGAAGCCCGGCCGCGCCTTCAGAACAGGATCACTACTACTAGGTTCGAGTGTAGTGATTTGCTGGAAATAATCTGCAAAAGGAAGAGAGCAAGGGAGCGAGGGGGTAAGATACTTATAAATCAGAAGGTTAGCTGGAGGAAGGAGCGGCGGCCGGAGGGATTGGGGGCTTGACAGTGAAACTGCGAAACAGGAAATGGGGAACAGAGAACAAGGAAGTGAGAGGGCCAGGGATTTGGGTTTAGGGGTTATCGGCTTGCGTACGGCTATTGCGTTTGCTGGCTGTCGGGGTTGACCATCAGGCTGGAAACGTTGACCGGCTCGAAGTCGCCCAGAGTCAGACTTTGGAGGCACCCGAGGTCGTTATCATTCCAGCGTGCATCGGGCGTACCGATCAATCCGCCGGAATCTCCGTTATCGGCCAGGATGATGCCGTAATTGCGGAACGCGGTGATGATGATGGCCGACTGGGGGCTGGTGGCAACGCAGTCCGGCGTGGGTACCGACGCCTGCAGCCTATAGATCTCGCCGGCCGGTTCGCTCATGGTGCAGCTTGCGGGAGGCGACGACTGCGAAATCATGGTTCCTGTCGAAATCATGTCTCCGCTGCTGTCGGAGCAGGTTCCCACGCCCGCGGTCTGGGTGGCAGGCCAGACCCAGTAGTTCAGCAGGTTATCGACCGTGATGCGAATGGGATGCTGCACGACGCCGTTGGGCGCGGAGGGCGTGCCGGTGCCGATGACCTCGTCGACGTTGACCAGCAAAGGCATAATGGGAAGCCCGGCGGCGTCGGTCGTTCCGTTGCCCTGCGGTGTCATGGCGTCGGAATTGGCGTTGGACCAGAGCGCGTTCGAAGAATCGCTCCAGCTGCCGCCTGACTCTGGAATTGCCTGCCACATCTCATAGAGCGCGGGGTTGGTTCCACCGCCCGGTTGCGCCTCGAGATAAACCAACACGTGCATATCGCCGCCGATTCCGAGTTGGTTCTCGGAGCCTTCAATAGGCGCGTAGGACGGGATGGGACCAGAGGTGTAGTACGACTGGTATTCGGTGGTTTTGACCGAGACATCGGGCTGGTTGTAAGGAACCTCGATGGCTGGAATGCCATCAGGCCACGGAGAATTGCCCGAACAGCCGAAGAAGGCTTTGATGGTTGCGGTCTGATCGCCGGATTCGATAGGCGCCGCCGGCGAAGTATCGACGGGCAGACCCGTGGTGGCGGCATCGACGCGGTGGTGGAAGATGGACGTGGACGGGAAGACGCTGGACATGAAGGCGTTACTGCCGTTGATAGCAAACGTGATGCTTGCTGTCGCCGTCTTGCCTGTGGAGTCGGTCACGGTGATGGTGGGGGTGTAGCAACCCTGGCCGCCGATGATGGATGCTGTGATCTCTCCGGTCGATGCATCCAGAGACATGCCCTCAGGCAGGGTAGGGTAGGTATCGCTTGCCTGTACTGAGAAGGTATAAGGCGGTGTTCCGCCTGTCGCCGCGATCGTGCACCCGGCGTAGGGGGTGTATTGCGTTCCCCCGGGGCAACTGGTGGTGGTGAAGGTCAGAGGGCTTGGCGGAGGCTGGTACGGAGCAGGGGCGCTAGAGCCGCCTGAAGAGCCGCACCCGGAGAACGCAAGTGCAAGGAGGGCGACGGAGAATTGGGAAAGGAAGCGTCGCACGGACTCTCCTCTCGCAATCAATAGAATTCCCTAGCGTTGCGATGATGGATTGAATTATATCAATTCATTTTAGGACCTGCTCAGCCGATTATCGGCTATGGTTTTGAGCTGAGTACCATCTCCTTTGATGTGCAAGCGGCAGAAAAGCTGAGGTAGCAACCAGGCTCCGGGCCCGGGAGAAGATGAACCGGTATGCTTGCGTGGGGATGTGCGGCGAAGGCTGCTTCAAAGAAGATAACGTACCAGAACCTCTTGACCAACCCTTCGGGGTCCAATTGCGAAGTGAATCCCAGTTCCGTTAGTTCCTCGTCAGATAGTCTGCGCTTGAGTACAGATTCGAGAACGGCTGGAAAATCGAGGCTGGTTTTTCCCCGCATTCTCTGTTTGACAGAGTGGAATAACGAGCTTGCCATTCTGACTCTTTGCCGAACCTGGTCACAGATCGGCACTTGCGCTTGTGCGTTTTGTACACTCATGGCTGCTGCTCTCGATGCGGCCCAATCTCTGTGTGGGTATTTTGATGCCAACTCTTTCCTTCGAGTTGTCGCGCTCGGTGGCGCCCACTGCGATTTCGGAATGTCGATCACTAGTCTGAGTATCCGCAAAGTCTCCTTATGATGGACCGAAGCTCGTATTGTGAAAACCGCTCCAATTCCCCAATGCTGAAGGGTGAACATTCCCGCGACACGATGGCACCGTGCTCATCCTGTACGCGGAACCTGATCATGGGCCACGCATCCTGATCAAAGATCACCGAACAATGGGGGAGATTCTCGTTTGCGATTCGGGTGATTCTTGCGATTTGCAGATCGAGCGCGTTCTCGAAGATTTTTTGAGTCGAGGGCACAGCTTTCCTCCAAGGAACCGGTGTGCGTCCTGGCATTTTCGTCTAGCGGTAGAGATTTGAGACGCGACCCCGCGCTTGCGCCCGAACTCCGCTTTTAAAGGCGAAAGTTCAACGCGCAAGAAAGCTCTTGAACTTGCAGACAGATTTCCTCAAGAGAGATCTCGGAATCTCTGCTGTGAGGTTGCAGACTGGGGTAACGTCTTCAATTTTCCTTTGAGTCTGAATGGAACCCGCTTCCACGCTTGATGCGCAGTGGTGGCACTATGGGGTCTATTGTGTGCCGACCCTCGCCTGTCGTGCGCTTGCTTTCGCTCCACTTGCGCAGTGTGCGACTCAAAGCTAGCGCCGGGCGGGACGTCGTGCGGGTTCCACTCCTGGAGGAGTTGCCCGCGCCCGACTGAGCGCAGCTTCTCAGACATAGTTTGGAATGTCAAGTGGATTTCGTGTCGCTTATTCTTCCCGGTGTCGACTTTGCCGACATTGTTTCCTCGATCGACGCCGAGCTTTGCGCAATTTGAAACGGGTTCGCGCAATGCAGGCCGGTGCTCATTGATTCCCGGCCACGAAGTAAGACACACGTTGAGCAGAGCAAGCGCGCAACCCGCCAACGCTTTGCGAGATTCAGACTGGGCGAGGCTTAGCCGGTCGCTTTATCTCTCGATGGAGAAGCAGCGTTGGCAGGGTAGTTGAAGAGGAGCTGATTGCCGTCGGGATCATCAACCACGAGCAGGCGATAGCCCCACGAACCTTCTTTGACGGGAACGCCTTTGGCCTCGAATTCTGCGCGCAGCGCATCCAACGTGGCGGACGCGGCTTGAGGCGTTGGCGGCTCGACGTTGAGCGAAATGAACATTACGGCCTTGCCGGTCTTCTCGGATGCGAGATTGTTGGCGAGGATGAGAGCGCAGCCCTGCCGGTCGACTTGTGCGACGCGCGCTCTGCCTTCCTCGTCGTAGCGCCAGGGACTGGTGAAGCCAAGCAGGTCGACGTAGAAGCGAATCGAGGCGTCGACGTCGCTGACGTGCAGGACGGGACGCGCGAACCAATCAGTCATGGGCGAGGTCCCTTCGAATCAAGGGTCGCACAAATGACCCCAGGAGTTGCCCTTTCAAAAAAAGGCCACTGGATATTGCGCCTACGGCGCGGGCGGTCGGAGCAGCCGGTCACCAGACGCGGCAGATTTGATCGGGTGGGCGGACCATGGGCTGGCCGGGTTTGCAGCCGAACGCCTTTTGGAATTCGGGCATGTTGACGACCACTCCATTGATACGATACTTGGCCGGCGAGTGCGGATCGGTGATGGCGCGCATGCGCAGATCGTCGGGTCGTTCGTTGGCGCAATCCCACTGCGCGAAGCCGACAAAAAATCTCTGCTCGGGAGTGAGGCCGTCGATGGGCTCGAGGTTCATGCCCTGGGTTTTGGCTTGCCAGGCGATGAAACCGAGGATTTCGCCTCCGAGATCGGCGACATTTTCGCCGAGGGTGAGCTTGCCGTTGAGGTGAACGTCGTCGACCGCAATGTAAGAGGAATACTGATCGTCGACACACTTGGTGCGGGCGTCGAATTTCTCGCGATCCTCTTTGGTCCACCAGTTTTTCAGGTTGCCGTGGGCGTCGAACTGGCTGCCCTGATCGTCGAAGCCGTGGGTGAGCTCGTGCCCGATGGTGCCGCCGGTGTCGCCGTAGTTGGGAGCGTCGTCCATCTTGGGATCGTAAAGAGGAGGCTGAAGGACGCCGGCGGGAAAGTTGATGTCGTTCATTTGCGGATCGAAGTAAGCATCCACGGTGGCGGCAGACATTTGCCATTCGCCGCGATCAACGGGCTTGCCCACCTTGTTGATCTGCCGGTGCAGCTCGAAAGCGCCGGCGCGCTCAATGTCGCCGGCAAAGTCGTCCTGCGTGAGCTTGATGGAGCTGTAATCGCGCCACTTGTCGGGGTATCCGATCTTGTTGCGAATGCCGGCCAGTTTGGTCAGAGCCTGCTGTTTGGTCTCAGGGCTCATCCAGTCGAGTTGTTCGATGCGCTGGCGCATGGCCGCTTCAATGAGATCGACCATTTCAAGCGTCTGAGCTTTGAGCTGGGGCGAGAAAACTTTCGCCACGTATGCCTGTCCCAGCGCTTCGCCCAGGTTGTAGTCGGTGTATTGCACGCAGCGCCGCCAGCGGGGCTCCTGCTCGGTTGCGCCGCGCAGATAGGCGCGGTAAAAGCTGAAATTCTCGTCGACGAAGGGTTGAGAGAGAAAGGGTGAATAGGAGTTGGCGACATGGAAACGGAAGTAGGTTTTCCAGTTGTCGAGAGGCTCGCTCGAGAGCAGATCGTTGACCTGCTTGAAGAATTTTGGCGATTCGACATTGACGATTTCAAAATGCGGGTAGAGGGCGGCGTGGAAATAGTTGGGCCAACCGAAGCCGGGAGCGAGCTGCTCGAGGCCGGCCATTTCGACTTTATCTTTGAGGTTATAAGGATCGCGCATTTCCACGCGCGTCCATGAGGCTGTGGCCAGCGCGGTTTCCATGTGCATCACGATCTGCGCATTCTTTGCGGCAACGCCGGGCGTATCGCCGAGGAGGACGAAGACTTTCTGGACGTGCCGGAGGTACCGGTCGCGGATTTCTTTCGACTTGGCATCGTCTTTTGTGTAGTAATCACGATCGGGAAGGCCGAGACCGCCCTGCGCAAGATCGGCGATCTCCTGGCTGGAATTGTCGGGATCCTGTGTGGAACCTGCCTGGAATAGAAGTGTTTCTCCAAAAGGCAAGGTGACGTTGGCAAGGAGCGGCGCGATGTCGGCAACCGATTTGAGCGCGGCGATCGCGTCCAATTGCGGCTGAATGGCAGCCAGCCCGCGCTGGTTTACGGCGCTCTCGTTCATGCAGGCGCCGTAGAAATCGCCGATCTCCTGAGTCACCTGGTTGCGCTGTCCGCTGGTGTTGGCGGCTTCTTCGAGAATTCCGCGCAGAAAGATGAGGTTGTCCTGATAGAGCTTGGCGTAGACGCTCCACGAAGTCTGGTCGGGCGGAATGGGATTCTTCTTCTGCCATGCGCCGCAGGAATAGGTGTAGAAGTCGACGCAGGGGTCGACGGTGCGGTCCATTGAGGTGAGATCGAGACTGGGCGAATAGGGCAACGCAGGCGCGGCTGACGACGCAGCGGGCGATTGGGCGGGCAACGCGGCCGAGGCGAGGAGAGCGAGCGCAAGGAAGGCCGATAAGCGGATCATTCATTCCTCCGGGTGGGAATCGAGCGGGACAATGCGAATGATACACGGCTGGAGAAGCGGCAAAGAACGCCGGAAGGATGGGGCAACGCGGTACGGCTGGCAAGGGGCTAATTCTCTTGGTATGGTGAACGGAAGAGAATCCTCTGCAATCATCCGTTTCAGGGAGGCTATGGGTCCAATGACGATGCATCGTTGGTTGGCACTTATTGCGCAATACGCCAGCGTGGTGGGTTTCCTGGTGGGCTTGCCGTTCATGATCGGCGCCTATTACGAGTCGTTCAAGGCACGGCGAGAGGCACGGCATGAGCACGAGCACACGTTTCACAGCCTTCATTGCCTGGAGTTCATCGCGGGAGACGGCACCTGCATCAATCTTGTGCCGCTGGATTCGCTGCACTCGCTGCCGCGCGTGGGCGATGTGATCCTGCTGCCCGGTTATGGAGTGCACGCGAAATCGCCATTTCTGCCTGGCGCTTACCTTGTGGAGTCGATTGAGCATATCTACACGCAAGCAGAGTCGAAACTGGCCCGGCCCCACGAGGCGCGCCTGACCAAGGCGGTAGCGCGCGTGACATCGCTGAACCCGGCGTTGACGGCGTAGGGCGCGCCTAGGAATCGCGAGCCGCCGCGGGGCGAGAAGGGCTGCAACTTATTGGTAATTGACCTCTTAGCCCCATCCGGTTAGCCTGCCTGTTATCCCCAGAGAAAGCAGGCCGGAATGCGCGCAGTGAGGGGATTTTTGATCTTTATGTTTGCGCTGTGGGGGCTGGTGTGTCTTTTGATCACCGCGACCGGCATCCACGGGGCTTTTGTGCACCCGGCGCATGGACAAAGTCTGCCGCACCCGCAGCAGCGATTCGTGCTTACCGCGGTGTTTGGGCTGCTAACGCTGATCTACGGCATGGCGGGGTGGACCGGGATCAGGAAAAAGCCTTCGGCGCGGGGATGGGGCATTGCGGCATGCGTGACGCTGGTGGTGCTTTCGTTTTTTCCGGTTTTTGCTCCCAGGATCTTTCACTGGCACCTAAGCCACATTCCGCCGAAGCCGCTTTACACGACGCTGTGCACGGGCATTGTGGGCGTGATCGCGTTTTGGCGACGTGTGACGCCGGCAGAAGCGGCGGCCGCCGCGCAAAAGCCAGTTCCCATTGCCGGCGACGGCACCAGCAAGCTGGTGAATGTTGCCGCGGGAATCGCGGCCTTTGCAGCGAGCTATGGCGTGTTGATCTGGTGGGGTACCTGGTGCCACGCCAAGGGGATCCCGCGGCCGCACGTGAGCGCCGCAAGTGGATTTCTGTGGCTCACGCTGATTGGGCTGGTGATTGCGCTGGTGCATGAACTTGGCCACACGCTGGCCGGCAAAGCTGCGGGGATGAGATTGCGCTCATTTGTCGTGGGACCCTTTCAGGTTGTGCTTCACGAAGGCATTTGGCGCGCTTCATTCAATTTGAAGCGGATATTCTCGGCCGGCGGCGCCACCGGGATGGTTCCCTCGCGCGCGGATTTTCCCGCGGCAAGCATGGTGCGCATGGTGGCGGCCGGACCGCTGGTGAACCTGGGAACGGGGCTGGCGGCGCTGTGGATTGCGTATGCGAAGCCGGGCAATGCGCCGATACAGGCGGCCGGACTGCTGGCTTTGTTTGGCGCGTTCAGCCTGGTGGCATGCGTTTACAATCTCATTCCGCTCGGCAGCAAGACTGGTTACTCAGACGGGGCAAAGCTCTATCAGCTTTTGAATGGCGGGCCATGGGGCGACTTTCATCGCACAGTGGCGATGGCCGGAGCGGGGCTGGTAACCGAATTGCGGCCGAGAGACTATGACATTGGAGTGATCGAGAGGGCGGCAACTGGAATCGCAAGGGGACGCGAGGGACTGCTGCTGCGGCTGTTTGCCTACAACTGCCACCTGGACCGATCAGAGATTGATGCGGCTGCGCACGAGCTGCGCGAGGCCGCGCGGATTTATGAGGAATCGGCTTCCGCTGTTCCGGCGGAGTTCCTGACGCTGTTCGTCTTTGGATATGCCTGCATCGTGCGGGATGCGGCCAGCGCGCGCATGTGGTGGGACCGGATGGAAGCGAGAAAGCCCACCCGGTTGAATGTGGATTACTGGCGGGCGAAAAGCGCGCTCAGCTGGATTGAAGGAAACCTGGAAGAAGCGAACCAGGCATGGGACAAAGCTGCCGATGCCGCGCTGAAACTTCCGCGGGCAGGAGCGTATGAATTCGACCGCGATCTTTGCGGATTGCTGCTGGCAGAGATCGAAGAGTCAGCCAGGCAGCAGGCTGCGCCGGTGGCCGTTGCTGCGGTGGGTTAGACGCCAAAAGACGTTGTGCAGCAGACGCGTCTGCTCGGCCTTGAGGGCCTGATACGAGCGCGCGACGTAGATGTCGAACTCCGGAGGCCAGCCGATGGTGGAGCGCCGCTCGCTGTAGTCGCCCTCAGCCCATCGCGTAAGCAGCGCCTTGTAGCCCACCACGTGGGTGACAAAATCGAGCAGGCATTGCGGCATCTGCTCCTCGACAATCAGGTGCGCATTTTCGATGATGATCTTCTCGCGCACGTCATTCAGCGGCATGAAGATGGTTTTCATCCACAGCACCCAATCCTTCAGATCCTCGTCGCGGATGGGATGGCATTGCGCCTTGCCCTGCTTGGCGAGCAGGGACTTGTAGGCGATGTTGCCCGCCAGCGTGGCCACGTAGAGCGGCCCGTAGAACTCGTTGAGACGCTGATTGACGAGACGGAGGCGGTCGGCGCGCCTCGCCATCATGCGATTGCTCCAAAACGTGACCAGGTAGCCGGCGAAGGCCAGAACGATGGTCAAGACGGCGGCGTTTTGCAGCGAACTGGTGGAGAGGAATGACGACGGATCCATTGCGGAATTCCCTTCGCCGGAAAGTATAGGCGCTAGGAGTGCGGGCGTTCTGTGACGGGGGTTTCGGGCGGGTGGCGCGGTTCCGATTTGGTCAGGGCGTTTGAATTTGGGTTGGGTTCAGAGCGGTTTACGAGGTGCGGGGAGGGATGCCCGCGTTCCGTTAGTTCGCGTGGTGGACGGGGACGGCCTGGGCCTTGGCGGGAACGACTTTGATTTCGAAGAGCTTGGGCCAGAGCTTGCCGGTGACAAAGAGCCGGTCGTGGGCGGCGTCGTAGGCGATGCCGTTCAACACGGCTTCGGGGTCAGAGCGCTGGTCATCGGGAAGGAGGCCGGCGAGATTGATCCAGCCAAGGACCTGGCCGGTGGCCGGCGAGATGCGCACAATGCGGTCAGTGTGCCAGACGTTGGAGTAAATCTGGCCGTGAATGTACTCGAGTTCGTTGAGTTGCGTGACCGGCTGCCCGTGGTCCTTGACGTGAATGCTGCGCACCAGCCGAAATGTGGCGGGGTCGAAGAAGCGAATCTCGTCGGTACCGTCGCTGAGTATGAGATTCTTGCCGTCCTGGGTAAGGCCCCAGCTGTCGCAGTCGTAATGAAGGGTACGCAGAAGGCGAAAGCTGAAGCGGTCGTAAACGAAGGCGACGTGTGACTGCCAGGTGAGCTGAACCAGCGTGCTGCCCCAGTTAGTGAGGCCTTCAGCAAAGTACTGCGCGGGCACGGTGGCCGATTGCAGCACGCGGCCGGTGGCGAGATCGTCCATGCGCAGCGAGGAGCGGCCGTTGAGGCCGGTGCTCTCGTA
>JASHYS010000373.1 GCA_030042915.1 Acidobacteriaceae bacterium | reverse complement strand
TAGCGAGCTGATCACGCCGGCTGCCGACGCAACCACTGAAGCGATCCTCGACCTCGTGGCCGACCTCAACGCGCGCGAAGATATCGATGGCATCCTCATCCAACTTCCTCTCCCGCCGCAAATTGATTCCAAGAGGCTGCTGAATGCAATCCATCCAGCAAAAGATGTCGACGGCTTTCATCCTGTCAACGCAGGCCGTCTGCTGGCCGGGCGACCGGCACTGGCGCCGTGCACGCCCGCGGGCGTCATTGAAATCCTCAAGCGCAGCAACATTCCCATCGCGGGCCGGCATGCGGTGGTCGTTGGCCGCAGCGACATTGTGGGCAAGCCTGTAGCCATTCTTTTGCTCCACGAGAACGCAACTGTAACGATCTGCCACTCCAAGACCCAAAAGCTCGGAGAGCTCACGCGCCAGGCCGACATTCTCGTTGCCGCCATCGGCCGCCCCGGATTCATCACTCCCGATATGGTTCACCCCGGCGCCACGCTTATCGACGTCGGCATCAACCGCATCACCACGCATGACGAATTCGACCGCTTCTTCAAAGGCGACGCCAAGCGCGAAGCCGCATTTGCCAAGCGCGGCTCCGTGATCGTCGGCGATATCGATCCACACGCCTTCCAGATTGCCGGCGCCTACACGCCTGTACCCGGCGGCGTAGGCCTGCTCACCATCGCCATGCTGATGGCTAACACCGTGCGTGCCGCTAGACTGCGGCGGGGGCTGTAGCCCATGCTGCGCGTCGCTCTCACCGGCAGTCTGGGCTCCGGCAAGAGCACCGTGGCCGCGATGCTGCGCGACTTGGGGGCTCACGTGATTGAGGCCGATGCGCTGGGCCGCGCGCTCATGGAGCCCGGCCAGGACGTCTACGCGCAGATTGTCCGCGCCATCGGACCTGAAGTGGTTTTGCCCGATGGCCGTCTGGATCGCGCGCGCCTGGCCGACCTCGCTTTTCGCCACGGCCGGCTCAAGGAGCTCAATGCCATCGTCCATCCGCCGGTGATCGAAGCGCAGCGGCGTTGGATGGACGCGATCGCCGCGCGCGATCCATCGGCTGTTGCCGTCGTCGAGACGGCTCTCGTTTTCGAGGTGATGCGCGATGCCCGTGCTCGGGGCGACGAACAAAGCGTTTTGGCCGACTGGCGGCGCCGCATTGACCGGTTGATCGTCGTCACCGCTCCCGATGAACTCAAAATTGCTCGCTACGCCGCGCGCATCCAGGCTTCACGCGCTCCGGGTACTGTGCCAAAGGCAACTCGGCAAGCCACTGAAGCTGACGCGCGCATTCGCCTGGCGCACCAGGTTCCCGACGATGAGAAGGCCCGGCAAGCCGATTATGTCCTTGATAACTCTGGCGATATCGGCGCTCTCCGCGCCCAGGTTCAGGCTCTTTGGCCGCGCCTGGTGGCAGCCAGTAACGCAGCCAGCAACAAATCTCCGGGGCACTTGTCTCTACAATGAGAAGAGGGTTCTGCGCCTCCGTTCGCGATGGAACTTTGCCTGGCGGCCATCGTAAGCAGTAGGGGAAGGATTTTCGGGTTTGCAATCTATGAGACTGAGCCGAATTCTCTTGGTCGTTGTTCTTTTGGTGGGCGGATTCTGGTTCCTGACCACGCATTTCGAACGCACTCTTTCACCGGACCGTCCCACCCTCATCGGCTCCGGCGGCAGCAATACGCCCCTGGAACTGACCGAAGCGCATGCGGCGCCGGCCTACGACGCCGAAGAGCAGAACAACATCGCCGTTTACAAAAAAGTGTCGCCGTCGGTGGTGAATATTACCTCCACTGCGTTGGTCTTCGACTTTTTTTATGGAACTGTCCCGCAACAGGGACAAGGCTCGGGCTTCATTCTCGACAAATCCGGCCACATTCTTACCAATTTTCACGTGATCGCCGGCGCCAATCGAGGCATTGAAGTGCAGTTGAACGACAAGCGCAAGTTTGCCGCCAAGGTGATCGGCACCGACCGCACGCACGACCTGGCGCTCTTGCAGATAAGTGCCACCAACCTGCAACCGGTTACGCTGGCCGACTCGTCGGGGCTGAATGTCGGGCAGAAGGTCTATGCGATCGGCAATCCCTTCGGGCTGGCCGGCACCATGACGCGCGGCATCATCAGCGCCATCCGCCCTATTCGTAGTGCCAGCGGCGCGCCCATTGAAGACGCCATCCAAACCGACGCCGCCATCAATCCCGGCAATTCCGGGGGCCCGCTGCTCAACTCTTCGGGCGAAGTCATCGGCATCAACACCATGATCGCCTCCAATGGCGCCGACCAGAGCTCAGGCATCGGCTTCGCCATTCCCATCAACACCGCGAAGGCCGTGCTCAGCGACCTCATCCGCTACGGGCACGTCAATCGGCCTTCGCTGGGCATCTCCTCACTCGCCATCGATCCCGACCTGGCTTCGCAGATGGGCCTCGCGGCTGATTCCGGCGTGCTCATCCAGAAAGTGCTTCCAGGCGGAGCCGCCGAGCGTGCAGGCCTGCATGGCGGCAACGAGCAGGCCTACCTGGGCAACTCGCCCATCATGCTCGGCGGCGACCTGATCGTCGCCATTGACGGTCATGAGATCACCGATCCCCAAGACATCACCGCTATCATGGACAAGCACCAGGCAGGTGACACCATCAGCATCACCGTCGTGCGCGGCCGACGCCGCTTGACTGTCAATGTGACCCTGGGCGAAGCCAAGGAAACCAACACCTAGGTCCATGGGTGCCCCAGGTTCGGCGCGTCTTGTCGTTGCGCCTAACCTGGGATACGCCGGACTCTCCATCAGAAGCCGGCTTTTATCTGCGCCTGCTCCGCCTGCGCCACCCGCACACGCGCCAACGCGATTGGCTCGTTGTAATGCGCGGCCACAGCATCTGCCGCCAGCGAACCGTTCCAATACGGACGCACCATGCTCAGCTTCACGCCCGACTGCGCCGCCATTTGCGCCACGGCCGCCTTGCTTGAAATCGACGCCACTAGTGAGAGAATCGCGCTGACGATTGTGCCCACTCCCTGGATGGCCGCCAGCGCGTGCTGCTGGCTTGCCCCATCGACAATCTTTGCCGAGGCGAGGAGCGCCGCATTCACCTGTTGCTGAAACGTAACAATCTGCGTTTGCAGTTGCTGCAAGATTCCCGCCGACGGATTTGCCAGGTAGGCCTTGGCCTGCGCCACCAGCAAATTGCCCGCCGCATCGAATCCCGCGGTTGCGGCCGCAAAAATCGGCGCATCGGCCGGCGCCAGCACGGCCGCGGTCGAATCCACTGTGGCCACCGCGCTTTGGAGCGATGGCGTCCAGTTCACAATGTCCTGCGCCACACTTACGCCTGAGCAGCCCTGCATCCACGGCATCGAAACCATTAGCAGAATCAGCATCCAAGCGCCGAGCTTGGCTGTACTCCCT
>JASHYS010000372.1 GCA_030042915.1 Acidobacteriaceae bacterium | reverse complement strand
TCAGCCCGTCGAGCGCATTGACGTCGACAGATACGGCCATGGCTCAATAACCGCACCGGGTCCCCACTGCTCGAATTGCCCCGCTTCCCCAGAAATCCAAATAACGGAGGTCATCGTTCCATGAGACGATCAGGATTTTTGTTCCCACGCAGATTGCTGAGGAGCATGCGCGGGCAAACAGGGGTAGTTATCGCATTTGGTATGAGCACCATGATCCTGCTGGGCGGGATCTCGGTGGAAGTGGGCCACATTTATTACGCCTACAACCTGCTGGTGGCATCGACGAACGCAGCGGCACTGGCGGGCGCCAACGCCATGCCCGACGTCACCGAGGCTGAAACCTATGTGACGAAATACAGCGTCGAGACCGGAGAGCTGAACGCGACGAACTTTCTGACCAACGGTTCAGTTTCTCAGAACTACTATTGCTCGTCGACGGTGGGCAGCTCGCTCAACGTAGGGTGCCAGACGCCGCCTTCGGGTGAGGGATCGTGCACCACGGGATCGACGTGCAACGCGCTGGCGGTGACGCAAACGGCGAAGGTGCCGCTGTGGTTCGGAGGGTTGATCGGGATGCACACCATGAACCTTTCGGCGACGGCGACAGCGGCCATGCGCGGGGGAACCAACCAGCCGTGGAACATAGCCATCATCGAAGATACGACGCGATCGATGGAGGATGAAGATAGCGGCGACCAGTGCGACGGCGAGCAAATTACCTGTGCGCTGGATGGAATCAGGGCGCTGCTCCTGGACCTGTATCCATGTGCGCTGGGCCAGACCTGCACTTCGAGCACGGCGTACGTGGACAGCGTGAGCCTGTTCGTATTTCCTGCCGTCACGACGGCAACCCAGTCCGACGACTACGTCTGCCCGACGAAGAACCCGACCATCGTGGCGTACACGTTTCCTGACCCGCCGACGAATACGATTTTGCCATCGGGAGACACGTACCAGGTAATCACGTGGTCGAACAATTACAAGACCTCAGACTCGGTAACGAGCCTGAACGAGAGCTCGGACATCGTGATCGCGGCGGGCGGTTCGGGCGAAAGCAGCTGCTCCGGCGTTCAGGCCCCGGGCGGTGAGGCAACCTACTACGCGCAGGTTGTCTACGCGGCGCAGGCGGCGCTGGTGACGGAACAGGCTGCAAATCCCGGCTCTAAGAATGCCATGATCATCCTGAGCGACGGCGACGCGACGGCGTGCGCCTCGAACGCCAATACCTCGGCGGGGGCGTGCGACAGTGCCTCGGATCTGGTGGCGACGGAGGGCACGCTGAACGGGACGGGAACGTCAAAAACCAATCCTTCGGGCTACGAGTCGTATACGTACCCGTCGGCGCTGGGCGAGTGCGGGCAGGCGGTGCTGGCGGCGCAGGCTGCAGCCAGCGCAGGGACCGCAGTCTACACCATCGGCTACGGCTCAGAGACGTCGGGAGGATGCCTGTCGGATGCAACGTATAGCGCGACGGTGACCACGGGCGGAGGAAGCTGGGCGCCGGGCGACCAGCCTTGCGCCGCATTGGGGGCCATGGCGTCGAACGTCCAGAACTTCTACTCCGATGACGGCGAAGGCTGCAAGGCGGCAGCTCCCAGCAATCAGAACCTTACGAAGCTGACGGCGATCTTCCAGGCCATTACGGACAACATGACTTCGCCGCGGCTGATTCCCAACGGCACGACATAGAGAACGGCTGCAAAGCGAACGGTGACTGAAAAGAATCGGAAGGGGTACGTGGATTTGCGCCACGTACCCCTTTTCTTTGGGCGCGTGGCTGGGGGAGGCGAGTCTCGCAGAGGCACTTCAATCGAAGAAAGCCATCCCTCGGCGGCTAAAGCCGCGCCTAAATGACGACATTGGCGGCACGAGTAAACTCGTGCCCTTTCAAAACGACTGTGCAGGATTCGCAGCTGGCTCTAAAGGCGTGCCCTGGTTACAAGGCCGATCCGGTTGAGACTTTCGGCACGCTGTTCGATGTACGTATTCAAAGCCGGGTTTATGCAACCTGACGTAGCACGAAAGGGGCATATACCTCACGCCCGCGATTGAGGATCATAGGAGTTAATCACCCTTCCCCGAGAGGTCGCCGTAGTGTCTGCGAGGCGTAAAGTTGCTATCGCATTGGGACCAAAGCGCAAACCTCTCGACGCAGCCAGCTCAGGCTCTGAGGTGTCGTTTCTGCTTGCCGGCTTCCGGCGCGGCTGGGGCGGGTTTCCCTATTCACAATAGGCCGTCGCGGGGCGCAGCTCGGAATGCCGGATGGTTTGGCCCCGCCGACTCCAAAACTCAATTGCAAAACTCGAAATGCGCAGGCCGCGATCAGCTCGCGGAGCGCGTTTTTGCCATACCCAGATCCTGCAATATGCGGGCCCTCCGCGAGTTAAATCAGCGCTCAGCGCGGATAGATTCCCGGTTGGGCAGCCAGGCGGCGCCGCAAGCGGCATTGGCCGGCTGAAAGGAAGGGTATGTCAATGAAGCGGTTTGGATTCTCCTTGTTGCCAAAGTTCCTGAAGAATCAGTTGGGCCAGACGGGTGTGATCATCGCGTGCAGCATCGGCGGAGTAGTCTCAATCGGCGCCATCGGGGTGGAGGTAGGCCACATTTATTACGCATACAACCTGCTGGTGGCATCGACGAATGCAGCCGCCCTGGCGGGCGCCAACGCGATGCCCGACATCACCGAGGCAGAGACTTATGTGACCAAATACAGCGTGGAGACTGGAGACCTGAACGCGACGAACTTTCTGACAAACGCTTCAGTTTCTCAGAACTACTATTGCTCGACGACGGTAAGCGGCTCACTGAACGTGGGCTGCCAGGCGCCGCCGTCGGGCGAGGGATCGTGCACCACGGGGTCGACCTGCAACGCGCTGGCGGTGACGCAAACGGCGCAGGTGCCGCTGTGGTTCGGAGGCCTGATCGGCCTGCACACGATGAACCTGTCGGCGACAGCTACGGCATCGATGCGCGGGGGAACCAACCAGCCGTGGAACATCGCCATCATCGAGGACACAACAGCCTCAATGAAGGATGAAGATGGCGGCGACCAGTGCGACGGCGAGCAGATTACCTGCGCGCTGGATGGGATTCAGGCACTGCTCCAGGACCTTTATCCGTGCGCGCTGGGCCAGACCTGCACCTCGAGCACGGCGTACGTGGACAGCGTGAGCCTGTTCGTATTTCCTGCCGTCACGACGGCGACTCAGTCTGACGACTACGTCTGCCCGACGAGTGACCCGACCATTGTGGCGTACACGTTTCCCGATCCGCCGACGAATACGATTTTGCCATCGGGGGATACGTACCAGGTGATCACGTGGTCGAACAATTACAAGACTTCGGACGCGGCGACGAGCCTGAACCAGAGCTCGGATATCGTGATCGCGGCCGGCGATTCGGGCAAAAGCAATTGCTCGGGCATCCAGGCCCCGGGCGGCGAGGGAACCTACTACGCGCAGGTTGTCTACGCGGCGCAGGCGGCGCTGGTGGCGGAGCAGGCTGCGAATCCCGGCTCGAAGAATGCCCTGATCATCCTGAGCGACGGCAACGCGACAGCATGCGCCTCGAACGCCAATACTTCAGCCGGCGCGTGCAACAGCAAGTCCGAATTGGTGGCGTCAGAGGGCACGCTGAACGGAACAGGATCGTCGAGCACCAATCCATCGGGATACGAGTCGTATGCGTATCCGTCGGCGCTGGGCGAGTGCGGTCAGGCGGTGCTGGCGGCGCAGGCGGCGGCCAACGCGGGGACGCAAGTCTACACCATTGGCTACGGCGCCGAGACGTCGGGAGGATGCGCGTCGGACGCGACCTACAGCGCGACGGTGACGACGAACGGCGGAAAGTGGGCGCCGGGCGACCAGCCTTGCGCGGCGCTGGCGGCCATGGCATCGAACGTAGAGAACTTCTACTCCGACGATGGCGACGGCTGCAAGGCGTCGTCTCCAACCAATGCAAACATCACAAAGTTAACGGCTATCTTCACCGCCATTACGGACAACATGACCGCGCCGCGATTGATTCCAAATGGCACTACATAGTACGTGGGGTTGACAGGCTCCTCAAAATCAGTTAACAACGACTGAGAAAATCCGGTATTGTCGCAACACGACCGAATGAAGGGAGCCTCCCCCGTGCGCATTTCCTGGACGATTGTGTTGGCTTGGTGTGCCCTAACGCTGTCGGGCTGCTCCGGCATGCCTGGGGTTACGCCGAGCGACACGGGATCAAGCACCGTCACAGGCGTAGCCATCAAGGGAATTGTGCACGGCGGCCAGTATCCCATCTGGGGCGGGCAGATCTATTTGCTGGCCGCCAACACAAACGGATACGGCAAGCAGTCGCTTTCAGTGCTGCAGTCGGTGAGCGGCAGCACGACCGAGGACGGCAACGGCAATTATTACGTGAGCAGCCAGCAAGACGGCAGCTTTTCGATCACAGGCGACTACACGTGTCCGAGCTCGAGCTCGGTGGTGTATCTCTACTCCGTGGGCGGAAACACGCTGGGGCAGAATCCGGCCGCGAGCGGAACGAATTCGGCCGCGGGGCTGCTGGCGTCGCTGGGAACCTGCGATTCGCTGTCGTCTTCGACATACGTGGTGGTGAACGAAATTTCGACGGTGGCAACGGCATATGCGATTGCCGGCTTTGCGACCGATGCGATGCACGTTTCCAGCTCGGGAAGCTCGCTGGCGAAGATCGGAGCTACGAATGCGTTCGGTGCGACGGTGAACGGCAGCGGCGTAGCCACCGGCACGGTGGCGAACCTGGAAACGCTGGGTACGGGCTTGCCATTGGCCACGACGCCCGCCGGCAACGGGACGGTCCCGAACACAGAGCTCAACACGCTGGCCGACATTCTGGCGCCATGTATCAACTCGGCAAGTTCGATGTCGAGCCCGTGCGAGACGCTGTTCAGCAATGCCGAGAACGGCGAGACCGAGCCGACCGACACGGCGACGGCGGCAATCAACATTGCGCACAATCCCGGGAACAACGTGCAGGCGTTGTTGAACCTGGTGACGCCGAACGCACCCTTTCAACCCACGCTGAACTACACGCCCACCGACTTGACCATTTCCATCACTTATACGGGAGGTGGGCTGGACGGCTCGGGATTCGCGCCTGAAGGGATTGCCGTGGACGGTGCCGGCAATATCTGGGTGACGAATTACGCCCACAGCAGCATCAGCCAGTTGAGCCCGGTGGGAACGGCGCTTTCGCCCGCTAAAGGCGATACAGCGACGGGACTGGACGGTCCGACAAGCATCGCTATTGATATTTACGGGAATGCCTGGGTGGTGAACTATTCCAGCGCCAGCGTGACCAATTTCAATTCACAGGGGCAATTCAGCGAGCTTCCACCGCCCTACTACACGGATGCCGGGTTGAACGTGCCCTATGGCGTAGCCGTGGACCCCACGAGTCACATTTGGATTGCGAACCTGGGCGGCAACAGCCTGAGCGAATTCCAGGAGAGCGGCGTAGCAAGCTCGCCCAACACGGGCTTTACCAGCGACGACCTTATTGGCCCGGCGGGGATCGCATCGGATGCGTCGGGCAATATCTGGATGGCGAATTATCTGGCTTCCACCTCCGGAATCGTCGAAGCGGTTCCTAGCAACCTGGCGGGCCAAGGCCCCACATTCACGGTGTATACGGGCGGAGGACTGAACTCGCCTTATGGCATCGCCGTGGACGGCTCAGGGAACATCTGGGTGACAAACCAGGCAGGGGCCGGAAGCATCAGCGAATTCAACTCGAGCGGGCAGGCTGTAAAAGGATCGCCGTTCAGCGGCGGCGGTATCGACGACCCTTACGGGATCGCCGTGGATGGGTTAGGCAACATCTGGACGGCGAATTATGGCGGCAACAGCGACAGCGTGAGTGAATTCACTTCCAGCGGTACGGCGATCTCGAACGCCAACGGCTGGGTGAGCAATGGATTGCTGGAGCCGTACGGCATCGCCATTGACCCCTCGGGAAACGTTTGGGTAGCCAGCGACTATGCGCAGGGTCCGCTGACAGAATATGTGGGCGCGGCCGCACCGGTGGTGACGCCGCTGGGGGCCGCAGTGGAGTACAACGAGCTAGGGGCGCGGCCTTAAGGGAGCAGGTAACGGGCCGGAGGGCAACTGAGAGGTGCGGTTACGTTGGAGGCAACCTTGGCAACAACGGCCTCCTGGGCGATGATTTTCGCGTGTATGCTAGGAGCAAATCGACCGGGCTCGTGACAGAGACCGGTCTGAAAGCAAGGCAGATCGAGTAAGTACAGGGGGTCAGATGATGCGCCGTATGAGTCTACTGCTGGTCCTGATGCTGACTGCTGTTGTTCTTCCGGCGCGTGCCCAGACCGGGTGCGACGAATCTCCAGAGGCGCCGACCCTGGTGCTGGCCTTGATTGGCGGCGCGAGTGCCTTGGCAGCCAGCTTAAGGGCGGTTCGCGGCCGAAGGCGGTAGCCTTGCGTCACGGAGCGGCCGTGCCGCGCGCGGGAGCTTCGGAATTGAAGTGATGGGATTCTGCGTGGTTGTCCGCTGGGGATTACGATGCTGAAGGTCCCGCGTGCCTCTTTCTCATCCCTCCTCGTTTCCATTCTTTTGCCTCTTTCAATTGCCGAGATGTCGGGATGCGGCGGCAGCATTGCAAGCTCAGGAGGAGGTTGCGGTGCAGTTCAGGCCGCGACGACTTCGTGTCCGGCGGGAACTCCGGTTGCGGGAGCGGCGTTTTCAGGGAAGGTGTTGGCCGGCGGGCAGCCGGTGAGCGGCGCCTCAGTGCAGCTTTATGCCGCCGGAAACTCGGGAAATGGTTCGGCGGCGACGGCGCTGCTTACTTCTGCGGTGACGACTGGAACGGGCGGCGGTTTCGCAATTTCCAGTGGATACACCTGCCCTTCGGCGCAAACTCCCGTGTACCTGGTTTCGAAAGGCGGCGCAGCTGGCGCGGAATCTCAAGCGAATCCATCTCTTTGGCTGATGACGGCGCCTGGCCCCTGCGGCAGCATAGGCGCGGGCAGCAGCGTGGTTCTGAATGAAGTGACTACGGCCGCAGCAGCGTGGGCGCTGGCTCCCTTTCTGAAGAGCGGCGGGAATGTGGGCGCCAGCTGCACCAATGTTACGGGCCTCAAGAATGCGTTCCTGAGCGCAGAAGCCCTCGCGAATCCTTCCACCGGGGCTTCACCGGGAGCGGGACTGCCGTCCACACTGACCGTACCCACGAGCAAACTGAACACGCTGGCCAACGCACTGGCGTCGTGCACCGCTTCCAGTGGCGGCGAAAGCTGCACGGCACTGTTTAATGCGGCGACACCAGGGAACAGTGTTCCCAGCAACACGCTGGACGCGGCCATGAACATTGCGCATGCTCCGGCCGGCAATGTGGCGGCAATTTACGCATTAGCAGCGGGCGACGCACTCTTTTCGCCGGCGCTTTCTCAAGCGCCAGCTGACTGGACGCTGCACAACACGGTTGCAGGCGGAGGCATGTCGTTGCCGGCATCGGTGAGCGTGGCGGCAAGCGGAAATGTGTGGGTTTCAAACTATTTCGGCACGGTATCAGAGTTCACGCCGGGCGGAGCCGCGGAGTTTGCTTCGGGAATCAGCGGGAACGGCATCAACCAATCGTATGGCATGGCGCTCGATGTGGAAGGTGACGTGTGGATTGCGAATGAACAGACCAGCGCCAACAGCGGGCCGGGCGACGTGACGGAGCTGAATGGGTCAGGACAGGCGGTGGAGGCAGATTTAACGGGCGGAGGCATCGACTTTCCGATTGCCGCCGCCGCCGACAGCAACGGCAACATCTGGTTTGCCGATTATGCCGATTCCAAAGTGACGCTTTTGAACAGTTCGGGTGAGCCGGTTTCGAGCGCTGGAGGGTGGGGCGGGACATCGCTCGAGCTTCCCGTGGCGCTGGCGGTTGACGCCAGCCACAATGCGTGGGTTGCCAACCAGGCAGGCGAGTTGCCGATCACGAGGATTTCGGCGAATGGAGCACAGGTGACGAATTACGACTGCGATTGCAATGGAGCATCGGGGCTCGCGATCGACCAAAGCGGGAATGTGTGGGTGGCAAATTACTACGGTGACAGCATCAGCGAGGTGAATGGCTGCGGGACGATGGTGCTGGGCGGTGCGACAGGCGGAGGGGTGGATCATCCCCAGGGAATCGCGATTGACGGCGCCGGAACGGTGTGGGTGGCTAATTACCTGGGCAATTCGATCTCGGAATTGAACGGCTCGTCGAGCAACGCGCCAGGAACCTTTGCTTCGCCTGCAAATGGCCTGGGAAGCGACGCCGGCCTGCTGAAGCCGTACGGGCTGGCCATCGATGCCAGTGGAAGCGCATGGGTGACGAATTCGGGAAACGATACGCTGACGCAATTCATCGGCATTGCGGCGCCGGTAAAGACGCCCATGGCGGGGCCACCGCAAACGCCGTAACATAACGAACAAAGGGACGGCCTGATGGCGGAACATGCAGAGATCCTGTCGACTGCTCCAGCGGAAATAACGCCGGAGATGGAGCGGCTGCGGCCGTGGAGAGCCACGCTCCTGCTCGGCTGCGGTATGGCTTTTCTGACCGCGGCGGGATGTCTGGGCATTTACCGGGAAATTGAAGTTTTGTGGAAGTTCTGGACCACCGATCCGTTGCGGTCCATCGGAATCCTGATACCGCCGGTGAGCATTCTGCTGACTCTGCGCGTTTGGCGACAGACCGGATGGGAGCTTTGCGGGACCTGGTGGGGATTGCCGGTGGTCGGACTCGCGTTTTTGCTAAGCGTGCTGCGCCACAAGATTATGCTGTTTGGCGCGGCCGGCAATGCGATGGTTTCGTTCGTGCCGGTTTCGCTGCCCGTGTACGTGTACGGCAGCGGAATTGTGCTGCTGTTTGCGGGGACGCGCGTGTGGCGCAGGGCGTGGTTCCCGCTGGGGCTGTTGCTGCTTTGTCAACCGGTGCCGATTTTGTCGAACGGGTTGATCGATGTCCCGCTGCAGAATCTTTCCGCGCGGGTCGCGCGGGCATTCGCGACGCTGATCGGCTTTGCACCCACGACGCCGGAGCTGCGGCTGATGTTCTCGCCGAACTTCGGCATGTTTATTGCGCCGGGGTGCGACGGAATTCGCGGCGCGGTGAGCATGGGCTACGTGGCGCTGGTTATGGGGTACCTGAAACGTGTTTCGGCGCTGATGTGGGCAGCCTATGTTGCCGGCGCGGTGCTGCTGGGATACCTCTTCAATTTCATCCGGCTCTGTGTTCTGGTTCTTTACTACCGGATGGCCGTGGGTTCGCCAAAGCTGGAGGGGATGGCGAAGTGGGCCGATTACGCGATCGGTTCCTGCCTGTTTCTGGCGGCAACGCTGCTCTTCGTCTGGCTGGCGCGCCGCAAGACGGAGGATGGCGAAACGGGAAGGCCGGTTCTGGTGGGCAGAGGGCGAGCGCTGAGTGGGCGCGCGATGGGACTGAGATGCGCAGGTTTCGTGTTGCTGTTGATGCCGGCATTGGCGCTGCCGTCCTCAGCTATCCGCCAAGCCGGCGCGAATGCGGCGAAATCCACGACGGTGACCGGCCAGATGCCACAGCAGGTGGGCGATTTCAAACTGACCCGCACCTGGTATGAGCAGCAGGACGGCATCACTGTTGCAGAAAACGGAGCCTACGCAGCACCAGGATCGGACGAGATCATCCTGGGCGTTTGGGTTGCTCCGCTGTTTAACTTCCATGACGCGAATGCATGCTGGTTGACGCGAGGCTTGCAACCCGACAGCCTGACGAGCAAGCAAATGGTTGCGGGGAACCGAGAATCCGTGCCGTTGAATGTGGGGTACTACAGCGACGGAGTCACCGACAGCATTCTCGTGAACGCCGTCTGTACTCCGGCATCGTGCTCGCAATATCAACGCGCAGCTTCGGTCAGGCGTCTTGGATTTCTTGTGGTGGAACCGCAGTTGCGCGTGTTTGAGGGGCCGGGGCCGCATCCGGTGTCGATCATGATTCGAATTGACAAGCTGCACGCGACGGCGCCGAAGAAAGCGAACTACGATCAACTTTCGAAAGAAGCGGAGAGGTTTGTGGCCGGGCTCGATCTGAAAAGCCTGAGCGGGGAGTTTCAGTAAAAAGGCAGGGAACGAGGGAACAAGGGAACGAAGATGAAGTGAAAAGCGGCCTAAGCAGTGGGCGTGAGAGCCGCTTGCATTTGCGCCGAGAAGACCTTTCAAGGACAAGAACAGCAAG
>JASHYS010000371.1 GCA_030042915.1 Acidobacteriaceae bacterium | reverse complement strand
GATCAGGATGATGGATTTCCGCGGACAATTCGTGCGCCCTGCCTTTACTTTTCTCCAGATCGGCCTGCTTCACACCGTTCACCATCGCGGCCAATTATCGAGTTACTTGCGTGCCATGGGCGGCAAAGTACCGGCCATCTACGGCGAAAGCTACGATTCCGCACAAGCGAAAAAAGCGGTTCCGGCCTGAGGTTGGGGAGGTCGAGTGGCGCCCGTCATTCGCAAGCAGATGATGATGACGAGTGCTTCCCGCGCGTGATAGGTTCGAACCGTTGAACGGCATCAAATGACTCCAGGAGGCAGAGAATGGCGGAGAAGCCTGACCTGACGGCGGGAATTCCGCTGGCGTCGATTGCTGCGGGCGACAAGCTGGTGGGAGTGGTGGGAGAAGAAGATGTGCTGCTGGTGCGGCGAGGAGAGCAGTTATTTGCCGTTGGCGCCTCCTGCACGCATTACGGCGGTCCCTTGGCCGAGGGCCTGGTGGTTGACGACCAGGTGCGTTGCCCATGGCATCACGCATGTTTCGATTTGCAAACCGGCGAGGCCTTGCGCGCACCGGCGTTGAGCCCGATCAGCTGCTGGAACGTCATGACGGAAAACGGGAAAGTGTTTGTGCGCGGGAAAAAGACGCCTGCAGCGGAGCACCCGGCGATCAAACAGCCCTCTTCGATCGTCATTGTTGGAGGTGGCGCAGCCGGATTGGCGGCCGCGGATATGCTGCGCCGAAAGGGATATTCGGGGCCGCTCGGAATCATCAGTGCGGATGTGGATGCGCCAGTTGACCGGCCCAACCTGTCGAAAGACTTTCTGGCAGGCAATGCGCCCGACGAGTGGATTCCGCTGCGACCACCGGAGTGGTATGCGGAGCAAAAGATCGACCTGAAGCTCGGGGATCGAGTGACGGAGCTGGATCCAAATGCCAAGACAATCCGGACGCAAGATGGCAAGGTTCACGGATACGGCGCGTTGCTGCTGGCGACAGGCGCCGAGCCGGTAAGGATTCCAGTGGAAGGATCCGACGCGTCGCGGGTGTTTTATCTGCGCTCGTTTGCAGACAGCAAAGAAATTGTTCGCGCGGCCAGCGACGCAAAGAGAGCCCTTGTGGTGGGAGGAAGCTTTATTGCACTCGAGGTCGCGGCGTCGTTGCGGGCGCGCGGCCTGAACGTTGACGTGGTTGCGCCCGAATCCATACCGATGGAGAAGGTGCTTGGCCCGGATCTGGGAAGGTTCGTGCAAAGCCTGCATGAGTCGCACGGCGTCCGTTTCCATCTCGGCCGGACAGTGAGCAGGTGCGAAGGCACGCGGGTAACACTGAGCGATGGCGAGATTGTTGAAGCGGATTTTCTTGTTCTGGGTGTTGGTGTTGAACCGTGCATCGATCTCGCGCAGCGCGCAGGCCTGGCGGTTGACCGTGGAATTCTGGTCAACGAGTATCTGGAAACAAGCGCGCACGGCATCTATGCGGCCGGCGATGTGGCGCGATGGCCCGATCCGCGTTCAGGCAGGCCAATTCGGGTTGAACATTGGGTGGTGGCTGAGCGCCAGGGACAAACCGCGGCAAAAAACATGATTGGCCTTCCCGAGCGATTCGACTCTGTTCCGTTTTTCTGGAGCCAACATTACGACGTGCGGATCAATTATGTGGGGCACGCCGAGAGCTGGGATTCAATCAAGCTGGATGGCGACCCAAGCAAGGGGAATTGCGCGGCCACATTCACCACGGCGGGAAAGAGGACTGCTTTCGTAACCATTTCGCGCGATCTTGCGAGCCTGCAGGCGGAGCTGGCCATGGAAAATTCCGCTGTGATTCGTGCCGTCTGAGCGCCGTCATGAAACAGCTTTAGACTGATCTGGTATGAAGAAAATCGGCTTCCTCTCGTTTGGCCATTGGACACCTTCGCCGCAGTCACAAACGCAATCGGCGGCTGACGCGCTCCTGCAATCCATCGATCTCGCCGTGGAAGCCGAACACTTGGGAATGGACGGGGCCTTCTTCCGCGTGCATCACTTCGCGCGGCAACTGGCATCACCGTTTCCACTGCTGGCAGCGGTTGGCGCAAGGACGCGAAAGATCGAAATTGGCACCGCAGTGATCGACATGCGGTATGAGAATCCGCACTACATGGCGGAGGACGCCGGCGCGGCCGATCTGATTGCCGGTGGGCGTCTGCAGTTGGGAATCAGCCGCGGTTCGCCCGAGCAGGTGATCGACGGTTGGCGCTATTTTGGCTACGAGCCGGCGGAAGGCGAAAGCGATGCTGACATGGGGCGGCGGCACGCAGAGGAATTTCTCGAACTGCTGCGCGGCAAGGGTTTCGCCAAGCCGAATCCGCGCCCGATGTTTGCGAATCCGCCCGGGCTGCTGCGACTGGAGCCGTACTCTGAAGGATTGCGCGAGCGCATCTGGTGGGGCGCGGGTTCCAATGCGACCGCGACGTGGGCTGCCAAGCTCGGCATGAATCTGCAATCGTCGACACTGAAATTCGACGAGAGCGGCGAGCCGTTCCACATCCAGCAGGCCAAGCAGATTCGCGCTTTTCGCGCCGCGTGGACGAAGGCCGGCCACGCCCGCACGCCACGCGTTTCAGTCAGCCGCAGCATTTTCGCTTTGATCGACGACCGCGATCACGCTTATTTCGGACGAGACGGTGCGGAAGGAGACCAGTTCGGTTTCATTGACGGCCCCAAGCGAGCGATCTTCGGACGCACCTATGCGGCGGAGCCGGATATTTTGATCGGGCAACTCAGAGAAGACGAGGCGATTGCCGAGGCCGACACGCTTTTGTTAACTGTTCCAAACCAGCTCGGTGTTGCCTACAACGCGCATGTCATGGAGGCGATTCTGACGACAGTCGCTCCGGCCCTCGGTTGGCGCTAAACGAAGCGCAAACGGGCGTTGCATGGATCCGGGCGG
>JASHYS010000035.1 GCA_030042915.1 Acidobacteriaceae bacterium | reverse complement strand
CCGATCACTGGCTACTGATCACTGACCGCTGATCGCTGTCCACTGGTCCCGGAGGGACCGACATGCGTTATTTACCCAAATCCGACGAAGAACGCCGGCAGATGCTGGCCGAAATCGGCGCCGCGTCAATTGACGATCTTTTTGCCGTCATCCCCGCCGAATACCGGTTTGATCGCGACCTTGACGTGCCCCGGCAGCAGGCGGAGAGCGAAATCGTGAGCTACTTCCGCTCCGCCGGGCAGAAAAACGCCACCGATTACGTGAGTTTTCTGGGCGCGGGCGCCTATCGCCACTACCGGCCGGTGATCATCGATGCGCTGGTGCAGCGCGGCGAGTTTCTCACCAGCTACACGCCCTACCAGGCTGAGATTACGCAGGGCACGCTGCAGGCGATCTTCGAGTTCCAAACCATGATCGCCGAACTCACCGGCATGGACGTGGCCAACGCCAGCATGTACGACGGTTCTACCGGCGCGGCTGAAGCGGTGATGATGGCGGTCCGGGTCACCGGGCGTCACAAGGCTGTGGTCGCTGCGGCGGTCCATCCCGAATATCGCGAAGTCCTGGCAACCTACGCCCTGCATCAGGGCCTGCCCACCACGCTGGTTGGCTACGATGCCGAAACCGGCCGTATCGACCTCCGTGCGCTTGAAGCTGCAGTGACGGATGAGACAGCCTGCGTGCTGGTGCAGAGTCCGAACTTCTTCGGCGTCATCGAAGACATTCCCACCATCGCAGCCATCGCGCACAAGAAGGGCGCTCTGTTGATCGTGTCGATCGCCGAGGCAGTGTCGCTGGGCATCGTGCGGCCGCCGGTCGAAGCGGACATCGTGGCCATGGAAGCGCAATCCTTTGGTGTTGCGCTCAGCTATGGCGGCCCGTTCTGCGGAGTGATTGCGGCCAAGGAGCAATACGTGCGGCAGATGCCAGGCCGTCTTGCCGGTCAAACGGTCGACGGGGCAGGGAATCGCGGGTTCGTTCTCACGCTGGCCACGCGCGAGCAGCACATCCGCCGCGAGAAGGCGACCTCGAACATCTGTACGAATCAGGCGCTGGTGGCACTGATGGCGACGATCTTTATGGCCGTGTACGGCAAGGAAGGCATGCGTGAGCTGGCCGAGCACAACCTGGCCAAAGCCGACTACGCGGCCAAAGCGCTTGCAGGGCAGCCGGGTGCGAGGCTGCGGTTTAAAGGAGCGCCGCGCTTCCATGAATTCGTTTTGCAGACCGAAGAGGCGCCCGCCGCGTGGAACCGGCGGCTCATGGAAAACAAGATTGTCGGCGGCATCGAGTTGAGCCGCTGGTATCCGGAGCTGAAGAACTGTACGCTCTGGTGCGCGACGGAAGTGGTAACGCGCGAGCAGATTGACGCCGCGGCGAAGGTGCTGGCGGCCGCGCCGGTGGAGGCGTAGCGAATGGCGGCAACGAATGAGAATCCCGGCCCCCACACGCTCGGCAAGGTGCGCACCCATCCCACGCAGAACGAAGCGCTGATGTTTGAGAAATCGGCGCCGGGCAAACGCGCTTACAAGCTGCCGCCGCTCGATGTGCCTGCTGTGAGTGCCGCGGAACTACTCCAAGACCAATGCCGCACGCAGTGCGCAGAGCTCCCCGAACTTTCCGAAATCGAGCTCATCCGCCACTTCACGCGGCTGTCCACCTGGAACTACGCCATCGATCTCGGCATGTACCCGCTGGGTTCGTGCACTATGAAGTACAACCCCCGCGTAAACGAGTTCGTGGCGCGCATCGAGGGCCTGGCCGAAGCCCATCCCTACCGGCCCGAGTCGCTCGCCCAAGGCGTGCTTGAAATTTTCGACTTGCTGCAACGCTGCCTGCTTGAAATCACCGGCATGGAAGCGATCACGCTGCAGCCCGCGGCGGGCGCGCACGGCGAGTTCACCGGAATCCTGCTCACCCGCGCCTGGCACGAGTCGCAAGGGAATCCGCGCAAAAAGGTTTTCATTCCCGACTCGGCTCATGGCACCAATCCGGCCACGGCGGCTTTCAGCGGCTACACGGTGGAGAATCTCAAATCCAATGCCGTCGGCGGCATCGATCTGGAGGCTCTCGCCAACCGCGTCGACGCGGACACTGCCGCGCTCATGCTCACCAATCCCTCCACGCTGGGCGTCTTCGAAAACGAGATTCACAAGATCGCCGACATTCTGCACGCCAAGGGCGCTCTGCTCTATATGGATGGCGCCAACATGAATGCGCTGGTGGGTAAGGTGCGTCCCGGCGACTTCGGCGTCGACGTGATGCATCTCAACCTGCACAAAACCTTCTCCACGCCGCACGGAGGTGGGGGGCCCGGCTCCGGCCCGGTGGCTTGCAAGAAGTTTCTGGAGCCCTTCCTCCCCATCCCTGTTCTCGTCCGAGACCAGAAGGGCCCGAAGGGCGACTGCCTGGATGCGGGAGATTGGGAAGACACCAACGCGGAGCCCACCGCCGACGGTTGCCCGCCGCTCTTCCGCGCGCCGTTCCCCGAGTCATCACAGGTCCAGGACCAGAAGGGCGCGACGCGCCTTCACTGGGAGTACGACCGGCCGCAATCCATCGGCCGCGTGCGCGCGTTCTACGGCAATACCGGCATGTTTATCCGCGCGCTGGCCTACATCCTGGCCAACGGCCCTGACGGCCTGCGCCAAACCACCGAAGACGCGGTGCTCAACGCCAACTACATCCGCAAAAAGCTCGAAGACCTCTACGAGCTGCCTTACAAAACTCCCTCGATGCACGAAGTGGTCTTCAGCGACAAGCGGCAGGCCGCGCACGGCGTCAGGACCGGCGACATCGCCAAGCGGCTCATCGACTATGGTTTCCATCCCTACACGGTCAGCTTCCCGCTCATCGTGCATGGCGCGCTGATGATCGAACCCACCGAGAGCGAGTCACGCGAAGAACTCGATCTGTTCGTCGATGCCATGCGCTCCATCGCGCGCGAAGCCGAGGAGAATCCCGACCTCGTGAAGACCGCTCCGCACTCCACGCGCGTTTCGCGCCTCGACGAAGTGCAGGCCGCGCGCAAGCCCGTCTTGCGCTGGAAGCCGAAAGGCAGGGATTAGGGAATAGGGATTAGGGCTTAGAGCCCGACGCAGAGCGGGGACTGGACCTACTTCGCATTTTGTCATTAGCGTTACCAACGGACAACGTCCGGTTCGCGCTTTCTAATCCTAATCCCTAATCTTTAATCCCTTGGTCCCTGCCTTCCCGAACCAAACCCGCCATATGCCGCATCCAAGTTGCTGGCTACACTCGGGTTCAGAATGGCCAGCAATCCGCCTTCATTTTCCCTCTCCGACCAGGCGCCGGGCTCGAATTATCGTGGGCGTCTGGCTCCCTCGCCTACCGGCTACCTTCACGTGGGCCACGCGCGCACTTTCTGGACGGCATTTCAGCGCGCGCGCGAAGCCGCCGGCGCGCTGGTGATGCGCATGGAGGATCTGGATTCCGACCGCAGCCGTGACATCTATGCCGACGCGGCCCTCGACGATCTGCGCTGGCTGGGAATCCGCTGGCAGGAGGGCCCCGACAAGGGAGGTCCATTCGCGCCCTATCAGCAGAGCAGGCGCCGCAGTATCTATCTTGCGGCGTGGCGGAAGTTGCTGAACCGTGGATCCCTGTTCGCCTGCCGCTGTTCGCGCAAGGACCTGGAATCGGCGCTCCACGCGCCTCACGAGCGCGCTCGAACGGGGAGCGGCAGCAAATTTGACACGCTCGAGGATGAGCCGGTTTATCCTGGCACGTGCCGCCGTTTTACCGGCCACACGCCGCAGCTTCCCGGGCCAACGGTCAGCGATATCGAATCTCCCGGCGACACCAACTGGCGCTTTCGCGTACCCGACGGCGAAGCCATCGAGTTTGTCGACCGGAATCTCGGCCCGCAGCGCTTTGTGGCCGGGGTGGATTTCGGCGATTTCGTCGTCTGGCGGCGCGACGGCGGCCCCAGCTACCAGTTAGCCTGCGTGGTTGACGACGCCGCTATGGGCATCACCGAGGTAGTGCGTGGCGCTGACCTGCTCAAGTCCACCGCGCGCCAGATCCTGCTCTATCGCGCCCTCGGGTTAGAACAGCCAGCCTGGTATCACTGCCGCCTGGTGGTGGACCACAACGGCCGCCGCCTGGCCAAACGCCACGATGCACTCAGCTTGCGCGCCCTGCGCCAGCGCGGGCTCACCCCCATGAAAATTCTGGCGGCAGAATTGCCTCTCGAGGTATAAAGGATCCATCATCCGAGTTCAGTAATGGGGCCGGCGTCGCGGCCGGTCGATGGGATGCTGCATCTGCACCCAATGCTGTACCATCGTGGAAAAGACCATGCCTCTACCGGCGCAAATCCCAACACCCTCAACCCGGCAGCCGTCTGCCGTGCAGCCGGTGCCGAACCTTCGCTTGAACCCGTTCCGCAGCGCGCCCAACATGCTCACGCTCATGCGCATCTGCATGGCGCCTTTTCTGGTGGCTGCAATTCTGCAGGGACACTACCTGCTCAGCTTCATTCTTTTTGTCGCCGCGGGAATCACCGACGGGCTCGACGGCACGGTGGCGCGCATGCTTAGGCAGCGCTCCATGCTCGGCCATTATCTTGACCCCGTCGCCGACAAATTGCTGTTAAGCACGCTCTTCCTGGTGCTCCTGCACAAAAGCCTGATGCCGGTCACGGTCACGGTCCTGGTTTTCGGCCGAGATGTCATTATTCTGCTGGTAGCCGCCCTGCTCTATGCAGCAGTAGGCCGGCGCGAATTCCACCCCAGCATCTGGGGCAAGGCCAACACCATCGCCCAGATCGCAGCGGTCGCGGCCGTCCTGCTTCATCAGCTCACGCCGGCGTATTGGGTAGCGGTCTTCCGCACCGTGGCCCTCGACACCACCGTGGCGCTCACGGTGATCTCCGGACTGCACTACGCATGGATGGTTTCGCGCCGCTCAGGCACACCTTCTGCTCTTGCAAAACGAGGGTAGCTACAGGCCGGGCCGGGCTAGGAATCGTCCGGCACATCCTCTGTCCCAGCCGTATCTTCAATTTCCATATCGCGAAACTCTTCTGAATCGAAGATCTCGCCACACTCCAGGCACTCGACAAACTCAGAGTCATCGTGCCGGGAAACGATCCGGACCTTGGGATGTCTGCAGGCGGTTGCCATCGTTCTTAGAGCAGATCGGCCCTCCGGCAATTCCAAAGCTACGCGCCCCTCCCGGTCAATTCTGAAATCGCCGCGTCTTGCTCAGTCGCGCCTTTTTCTTCATTCCGGTTGTGGGGCATGGCTGCTCTGGATTGCGGTAGCTGTGCTCTATCCGCCAGATTGTAGCTTTCTTTCAGCCGATTGCAAACGGATTTTTTGATGAATCCTTTGATCTTGAGACCGGTTTCCCATAGTTACCTGGGGCGCGCCGAGGCTTGAACGGGAATTCAGATCGGTCGTATACTAAATAGGGACCAATCAGGTCGCATTTTACATGCTAAAGCTCACCAAAAAGGCGGATTACGGGCTCATGGCGCTCAAATATCTGGCTGAGCATCCTGAGACCCCTGCGCTCAGCGCCAAGGACGTGGCCGACGCCTATGGAATCCCCTCCCAGTTGCTGGCCAAGATCCTTCAGCGGCTGACCAAGGCCGGGCTCCTCAAGTCCCACGCCGGCATTAACGGCGGCTATGCCCTGGCCCGCGACGCCCGCCAGATTTCGGCCTTCGAAGTGATTCACGCGATCGACGGGCCGCTCTTCATTACCTCCTGCTTCAAGGGGGCAAAGTCCTGCGACCTGACGCCGAGTTGCACCATTAAAGAGCCGCTGGCGCGCGTCAACGAAACCATCTCGAGTGTGCTGAAGAGCATCAGCATCCACGATCTGGCGGAGCGCGAGCCGGGCGCTGCCCGGCACGGCGAATCGCAAGGGCTGGTAACGCTGGCGATTTAGGCGTGGCCCGGAAGCGCCCGAGCGTGAATGAGGGGCGCGCTTAAATCATCCGCCGTAGTCGGTTTGCGTTGATGAAGCCGGCCGAATCCGGTGCCGGTGCCGGAGAATCAAATCAAAGAGCGACTATGGAACAGGTTGTCAAAATCGGAGGCAGCGCTCAGCCTGAAGCGGCGCCAGCCGGGGCATCGGAATCGGCTGCCCAGGACCTCCAGGTAACGCCCAGCGCCGTCAGGCGTATCCGCGCCATTCTGGCCAAGGAAGGCATTTCGCTTCAGGAGGGCGGCCTGCGTCTGGGCGTCAAGGGTGGGGGCTGTTCGGGTTTGTCCTACGCCGTCGCCTTCGATGCCCGTCCCCGCGAAACCGACCGCATCTTTGAGTTCGATGGTGTGCGCGTCTTCATCGATCCCAAGAGCTTCGTCTACCTGCGCGGCATCACGCTGGATTACGAAGAGACGCTCATGCGGCAGGGGTTCCAATTCCTCAATCCCAATTCCACCCGCTCCTGCGGCTGCGGCTCGTCGTTTTCGGTTTAGCGCCGTGTCGCCTTAGTCCCGAGTCTCTTAGTCCCTGCCTTTCATCGCTTTCTCAATCCCTGCCTCCACCAGCGGCGTCATGATTGCAAATCCCGCGGGCAGGGGATGCACTCCATCCCG
>JASHYS010000370.1 GCA_030042915.1 Acidobacteriaceae bacterium | reverse complement strand
TTTGGCGTGATCCACACCGTCTTCGCTGCGCTCATGTTTCTTATCCTTGCTTACATCTGCCTCTTCCTCTTTCGCAGGTCTTCGCCCGAAAGGCCCAAGACACACCGCAAGCGCGACAGAAACCGCATCTACGGAGCCTGCGGCCTTATTATGGTGGCCTGCATGATTCTGCTGGTTACTTTCACGGTGAGATCGGTGGTTGAACGGCGTCACACCAGTCATTGGTTGTTCTGGTGCGAGACTCTGGCGCTGGCCTCATTCGGGGTCGCGTGGCTCACCAAAGGCGAAGGATTTCTTCGCGACAAGCCGCACAACCACGACCAAAGCACTCACCGCCAGCTGGTTGGTACGCGGTAAATCGTGGTTGGCAGGGACCAGCGGCTCGAGGATGCTGGCAAGACTAGGGCATGAATTGGGGGCTCTTCTGGCAGTAGGTCAATTGACCCACTGCCGTCTCTGCATTCCCGCTTGACAAGCAGTTGAGTAAAGCAATTTACTTAAGTGCGAACGTATCCACAACAAATCGGACGCATTTGCGTTGATTGAGGGACCGTTATGAACGGGTTGCTCCCAATGACCATCGCCGCCGGCTCGCCACACTCATGGCCGGCCCTGCTTGCTCTCAGCGCTGAGCCACTCGTGCGTCTGCGATCGCTCGACATTTTCATCATCACGCTTTACTTCGCTATGGTTCTGTGGATCGGCTTCTACCTGAAGCGCCAATCCAATACCAGCGAAGATTTTTTTATGGCCGGCCGCGAGATGACGGCGTGGATCGCGGGATTGAGTTTTGTGAGCGCCAACCTGGGGTCGCTGGAGCTGATGGGCTGGGCGGGCGCGGCGTACCAATACGGGATCCTGGCCACGCATTGGTATTGGGTGGGCGCGATTCCCGCCATGCTCTTTTTGGGCATGGTGATGATGCCGTTCTACTACGTGTGCAAAACGCACTCCGTCCCCGGTTACTTGAAGCTCCGCTATGGCGAGGGGGCGCGCGTGGTGGCTGCGTGCTCATTTGCCTTCATGACCGTGCTCATGAGCGGGGTGAACATGTTTGCCATGGCTGAGGTGATGAAGGTGGTGCTGGGCTGGGACCTGAATTTTTCCATCATCGTCTCCTCGCTTGCCGTGGCCGTGTACGTGGCGCTGGGCGGGCTGCGTTCTGCCATCTTCAATGAAGTGCTGCAATTCATGCTGATCTGGGGCGGTGCGCTGCTGGTACCGATTCTGGGACTGGTGGAGACAGGCGGCTGGAACGGATTCAAGGCGCGGCTGGCGGCCAATATCGCATCAGGCGCGACGCCCACTGGCGATTACACGCACCTGTGGCGCAGCCTGGGCCACTTTGCCGACAATCCCATGGGAATTCACTGGACGGGAATCGTTTTCGGTCTGGGCTTCGCCATCAGCTGCGGGTATTGGACCACGGACTTTCTCGTGGTGCAACGGGTCTTGGCCGCCAACAGCCTGCGCTCGGCGCGACTGGCGCCGGTGATCGGCTCGTTTTTCAAAATGGCGGTGCCGTTCATCGTGATTCTGCCTGGGCTGCTGGGACTGGTGGTGCTGCAGAATTCCGACGGCAGCCTGATGCACCTGGTGGGGCAGAATCTGGTGGCTCCTGGCTCGGGATTGCACAGCTACAACGAAGTGCTGCCGCTGATGATGGTTCGATATCTTGCGCCGGGCCTGCTGGGCCTGGGCATTACTGCGCTCATTGCCGGATTTATGAGCGGCATGGCGGGCAACGTGAGCGCTTTTTCGGCCGTGTGGACCTATGACATCTATCAGCCGCTGATTGTGAAGAACGCGCGCGACGAGCATTACGTGAGCGTGGGCCGCTGGGCCACGATTCTCGGCGTCATCGTCTCCATTGGGACGGCCTATCTGGTGATGAATGCGCAGGGCATCATGGACTACGTGCAGGCGCTGTTCAGTTTCTTCATTTCGCCGCTGCTGGGTGTGGTGCTGATGGGGATGTTCTGGAAGCGCGCCACCAGAGCAGGAGGTTTCTGGGGTCTGCTTATCGGAACCCTCACTTCGATCGGGCTGTGGGCCTGGGTTTACATCAATCCGTCGGCATTGCGCTACGTGGCGCTGTCGACGGACGCCAAAGCCATGGCCGAGAACATGTACCGGGCGCTGTGGTCGGTGATAGTGAGCATGATCGTGACGCTTATCGTGAGCCTCTTTGGAAAGGCACGGCCTTTGGCAGAGCTCGACGGGCTGGTTTACGGCGCGACCAGACTGCCTACGGAGGAGCCGGTGCCCTTCTATCAAAATGAGTGGTTCTGGACTGTCGTGGCCATCGCAGTTTTTCTCGCGCTCAATATTTACTTCTGGTAGGGGGACGTGGATGCATTCATCGCGAGTTTCAATATGGTTCTTCATCGGCATTCTTCTAGCCGTGTATGGAGTGCTCATCGCGGGCTATGGATGCATTGAGCTGGCGACGAACCGCACCGCCAATGTGGTGTTGGCCAACCTGCACGCGCCGGTCTGGTGGGGCGGGCTTTTGGGGATCCTCGGCCTGTTTTACGCCATCAAGTTTCGTCCCGGGGGCAGCAAGTAACGCCGGACTCTTGAACGGCGGTGGTGCGGATTTCCGCCTGCGCCTGTTGGAGCCGAAAAACAGCCTTACTCCGGCGGCGAAGACGCCGCCGGTACAGCCGGCCCGACGCCGGCGCTACAAGGAGCAAGAAAATGGCAGCGCAGCGCAAGATGACATTTGGAATTATCGTAGGCAATCGCGGGTTTTTCCCGCACCATTTGGCCAAGACGGGCCGTGAAGAGATCATGTCGGTTCTGGAAGCAGCGGGCGCGACGCCGATTGTGCTCAGCCCTGAGCAATCACACTACGGCGCAGTGGAGACCTACGCCGAGGCGCAGACGTGCGCAGAACTGTTCAAGAAGCATGCCGAGGAGATCGACGGCATCATTGTGACCCTGCCCAACTTTGGCGAGGAGCGCGGTATTGTGGATGCGATCCGGCTCTCAGGGCTCAAGGTTCCAGTGCTGGTGCAGGCCACGCCGGACCGCGCCGATGCCATGACCATTGCCACGCGGCGCGACAGCTTCTGCGGAAAGATGAGCTGCTGCAACAACATGATGCAGTACGGCATTCCTTACTCGCTGACCACATTGCACACCGAGACGGTGCAGTCGGCGGAATTCAAGGCTGATTTGGAGTGGTTCTCGCAGGTCTGCCGCATCGTGAAGGGGTTGAAGAATCTGCGCATCGGGTCGATCGGAGCCCGGCCCACGGCCTTTAACACCGTGCGCTACTCCGAGCGCATCCTGGAAACCTCGGGGATCACCGTTGAAACCATCGATCTGTCTGAAATTTTCGGCCGCATCAACCGCATGAAGGACAACGACGACGCGGCGCAGGCCAAGCTGGCGGCGATCAAGAAGTACGTCACCACGTCGGGCATTGCCGACGCCGCGCTGCTGAAGATGGCCAAACTGGGCGCTGTGATCGACGGCTGGATGAAGCAGGCGCATGTGACCATCAGCGCAGTGCAGTGCTGGACCTCAATGGAGGAATTCTTCGGCGTGGTGCCGTGCACCATCATGAGCATGATGTCGAACGAGCTGATTCCGTCGGCTTGCGAGGTGGATGTGCCCGGAACGCTGAGCATGTATATGCTGGCGCTGGCCTCGGGGACGCCTTCTGCGCTGCTCGATTGGAACAATAATTACGGCAACGACCCCAACAAATGCGTGTGCTTCCACTGCTCGAATTTGCCCAAGCACTTTTTCAAAGATGTGCGCATGGATTACCAGGAGATCATCGCCGGCACGGTGGGCAAGGAAAATACGTTTGGAACATGCGTGGGGCGCGTGAAATCGGGCGCCATGAGCTACGCGCGGTTTTCAACCGACGACCGGCACGGCATCGTGCGCGGCTACACGGGCCCGGGCCGTTTTACCGACGATCCGCTGGAGACCTTTGGCGGCGCGGGCGTGGCTGAGATTCCACAGTTGCAGAAGCTGCTGCACTACATTTGCCGCGAAGGATTCGAGCACCACGTGGCTGCGAACTTCAGCGAAGTATCAAAGTCGGTGCACGAAGCGGCGCGGTATCTGGGGTGGGAGAGCCACTATCATCCGGCCCTTGAGGACTGGCCGGAGAACAGGGATTAGGGAACAGGGAATAAGGAATAGGAAGGGCCGCTAACGGGGCCTTTTCGCTTGCCGGCCAGGTGACTCGCCGGCTTGCTGACTTGCTAAGGTGCCTCGGATGGTTCCAGGGTGACGCGTGCGGCCAGCACGACGAGGGCCGACCAGAGCACATCGGCGCCGAGCAGGTGCACGATCTGCAGCCAAACCGGCGCGAGCAGGACCACATCGAGAACGCCGAGCCCATACTGAACAGCGAGAAGAATCAGCACCAGCGCGGAGAGCCCGCGATTGTCCCAGTGGGAGCGGTGCTGCGCGGCGCGCACCAGCAGCCAGATAAGAACGACGCAAGCGCCAAAGGCGACTGTGGGATGGGTCCAGCGCCAGCGCACCAGCCAGCCGCTGGTGGCGGAAAAATCCTGGGCGAGTGCGCTGGTGAGGGAGCTTGGCGGGAAAAGCGTGTCGCCGAGCGCGGCCAGCGATCCCGTAACGCCGACCAATAGAACCACAGCGAGCGAGGCGATGGCTCCGAGCGGAGCCGTCACTCGGATTTTGCCGCGCAAGTAACCGCTGCGGCGGGCGAGGAAGTGCGCAGTGAGGGTGATGGCGGCCAGCAGCAGCAGCGTGTTGGCGAGGTGCAGCGCCAGGTAGGGAGCGCGCAAGGGGGATTGGCTCTGGGCGGTAAGGCCAAGTTTTACGAGGAAAGCTCCGAGCGCGGCTTCAACCAGCGTGAAGACCACGGAAGCGCAGGCTGCCAAGCGAGCCATGTGGCCGCGTGAGGTGCGCGCGTAAGTCCAAATCAGCAGCGCGACGACAGAGAAAAATGAAATGCCGCTGGTGATGCGATGCGTGAACTCGATGAGGGTATCGCTGCGCGCGGAATGCTGGATCACGGTGCCGTTGCAAAGGGGCCAGTGATCGCCGCAGCCGGCTCCCGAACCGGTGGCGCGCACCAGGCCGCCCCAGAGAATGACGGCGATGAAATAGACGAGGACGCCCCAGGCGAAGCGGCGCAGTGCGGGCGTTGGAAGGCGGGTAGCGTGGACGGGAGCTGTAGTCGCAGACATTCGAACACTCCGCAACGAACTCATTAGTGTAGAACAAACGACGTTGGTCGAATTTTGCAGGTTCCGGGCCTTAAGGCCCGATCAAGGTGGCAAGCTGATTTCATGGGCCTGAAGGCCCATGCTTCCTCCGATGAAGGCCGGGTTGGTTCGTTAGAGCGGCACGACACAAGATCGCCTGAATTACTCGGGATCGCTTTGACCGCCAAGCAGGCGAAGCACGTGGTTGACGATGATCAGATCTTCGAGCGGTGGAATGACGCGGACGGTTACCGGCGATTTCTCCGCCGAGATGACGGCGGCGCCGCGCACGTTATTGCGCTGCGCGTCGAGGATAATGCCTAATGCGACCAAGCCTGCGCAGATTTCGGCGCGCGAGGCAATGTCGTTTTCGCCGATGCCGCCGGTGAAGACGAGCATGTCGAGACCGCCGAGCTCGGCTACATAGCTGCCGATCCACTTGGCGACGGTCCAGGTGAATTTGTCCACGGCGAGCCGAGCGTTGGCGTTACCGGCAGCGATGGCTTCGCGCAGATCGCGCATGTCGTTGGAGAGCTCACTGACGCCGAGCAGCCCGGCCTTCTTGCTGGCGACCGTCTCCAACTGATCGGCGGCAGCCTCAGCGTTCGCGGTTTTCTCACCGATCTTGCGCAGAATGAACAACAAAACGCCGGGATCGATGTCGCCGGTGCGCGTACCGCTGATGAGGCCGCCGGTGGGCGTGAGGCCCATGGATGTATCGATGCATTTGCCATTGCGAATGGCTGAGATGGATGCGCCGTTGCCGAGGTGGGCCGCGATGAGCTTCTCAGGAACGTTGGGCTGCAACTGATAAACGATGGATTCGTACGAGATGCCGTGTGCGCCGTAGCGGCGCGCACCCATGGCCGAATACTCCTCGGGGATGGGCATGTGCTTGGCCACTTCGGGCATAGTGCGATGGAAGTAGGTGTCGAGGATCACGAAATTGGGCACGCCGGGAAACAGCTGCAGCGCCTGGCGCATGATATAGACGGCGATGGGCGTATGCAGAGGCGCAAAGGCAGCGTAGCTGTCCATCTCGTCGATGAGGGCGGGAGTGATCTTCTGATTTTCGAGCACGGTGGGACCGCCCGAAACCATGCGATGTCCGATGGCTGCAGGTCTGGGGAACTTGTCCGATTGCAGCGCGTCAGCTACGAGTTTGAAAGCGACGGAGCGATTGGGCAGCGGCGGAGTCTCGTCGGCCAAGTTGTTGCCAGCGGCATCTTTCATCCAGAACTTACCGAGATCGGTGCCGATTCCGTCGACGGCGCCCTCGAAGAGTCGCGTTCTTTCGTCGGAGCCAGCTTCGTATAGAGAGAATTTGATGGAAGATGAACCGCTGTTCAGAACCAAAACCGGCAAGGAAGACATGAATGACGAACCTTTCAAAAGAAAGCGGAGTCAGCGGAGTCAGGTTGAAAGAGCGGTGCTGGCAGGAGCTTTCTCTAACGCCGCTGACGCCGCTGCCACCGCCAGCACCGCTAACTCCGCTTCCCTCACGCCGTCCACTTCCAGTTCTTGATCTCCGGCAAATCGTCGCCGTTTTCAGCGACGTAAAGCTTATGGAGCTGGATCTTCTCGGAATACCACTGCTGCGTGGCATTGATTTGCGATGCAAGCCTTGGCACACGGCGGACCACGTCGAGCGTCAGCTGGAAGCGGTCGATGTTGTTGAGCACGCACATGTCGAATGGAGTCGTGGTGGTGCCCTCCTCTTTGTATCCGCGCACGTGCAGGTTGTCGTGGTTGTGGCGGCGGTACATGAGCCGGTGAATCCCCCACGGGTAGCCATGAAAGTTGAAGACGGTGGGCGTGGCGGGCGGAAAGATTTTGTCGTATTCCTCGTCGGGCAGGCCATGCGGATGCTCCGACTGCGGCTGCAGGGCCATCAGGTCCACCACATTCACCACGCGGATGCGCAGGTCCGGAATACGCTGGCGCAAGATGGTGACTGCCGCGAGGACTTCGATAGTGGGAACGTCGCCGCAGCAGGCCATCACGACGTCGGGATTGCCGCCGTCATTCGAGGCCCACTGCCAGATGCCCAGCCCGGTAGTGCAGTGCGCCACCGCCTCGTCGATGGTGAGCCACTGCGGGGAGGGCTGCTTGCCGGCCACAATCAGATTGATGTAATTGCGGCTGCGCAGGCAGTGATCGGTCACCGATAGCAGCGTGTTCGCGTCAGGCGGAAGGTAAATGCGCACCACGTCGGCTTTTTTGTTAACCAGGTGGTCGATGAATCCGGGATCCTGGTGCGAGAAGCCGTTGTGATCCTGCCGCCACACCAGCGAACTGAGCAGATAGTTAAGCGAGGCGATGGGCTTGCGCCAGGGAAGGTCGTGCGTGGTCTTGAGCCATTTGGCGTGCTGGTTCGCCATGGAGTCGATGATGTGGATGAACGCTTCGTAGCAGTTGAAGAGGCCGTGGCGGCCGGTGAGCAGGTAGCCTTCGAGCCATCCTTCGCACAAGTGCTCGCTGAGCACTTCCATCACCATGCCGGTGGGCGACAGGTTTTCATCCACGGGAAGAACTTCCTCGAGCCATCTCTTGCCGGTTCCCACGATTACATCGTCGAGGCGGTTGGATGCTGTCTCGTCAGGGCCGAAGACGCGGAAGTTTCTCTGATCAAGGTTGGCCTGCATGACGGCGTGCAAAAAGCGGCCCATTACGCGCGTCGCCTCCACATCCCGCTGCCCTCGACCATCGATCTTCACCGCGAAATCGCGGAAGCTGGGCAGGTTTAACGGCTTGAGCAGCAGTCCGCCGTTGGCGTGGGCGTTCATGCCCATACGCACCCGGCCCTTGGGTGCAATTTCCGCCAGGTCGGGGCTCAGCCGTCCCTTGCTGTCGAACAGTTCTTCGGGCTTGTAACTGCGCATCCACTCCTCAAGCTGGCGCAAATGCTGGGGATTCTGGCGCACTTCGGGAAGCGGCACTTGATGGGCACGCCAGGTGCCTTCGACGGGCTTGCCGTCGACGAATTTGGGACCGGTCCAGCCTTTGGGCGTCTTCATGATGAGCATGGGCCAGGCCGGGAGGTCCTTCGCGCCTTCCTCGCGCGCGGCTTTCTGGATGGCAGCAATGCGATCGAACATGGTATCGAAGACGGCCGCGGCCTTCTGGTGCATCGTCATGGGATCGTCGCCTGCGATGGTGAAGGGCTCGTAGCCGTAGCCGCGCATCAGGGTCTCCAGCTCTTCGTGAGGAATGCGCGCCAGAATCGTGGGATTTGCGATCTTGTAGCCGTTCAGATGCAGGATGGGCAGCACCGCGCCGTCGGTGACAGGATTCAGGAATTTGTTGGAGTGCCAGCTCGTGGCCAGCGGCCCGGTTTCGGCTTCGCCGTCGCCGACGACGCAGGCCGCAATCAAATCGGGGTTGTCGAAGACCGCGCCGAACGCGTGCACCAGCGAATAGCCCAGCTCGCCGCCCTCGTGAATGGAGCCCGGGGTTTCGGGCGCATTATGGCTGGGGACGCCATACGGCCAGCTGAATTGACGGAAGAGCCGCTTGATTCCGTCCTTATCCTGCCCTATATAAGGATAGATTTCGGAGTAGGTGCCTTCGAGATAGGTGTTGGCGACCGTGGCTGGGCCGCCGTGGCCCGGACCGACGACATAGATCATGTCGAGCTCGCGCTCGCGGATGACGCGGTTCAACTGCACGTAGAGAAAGTTGAGCCCGGGCGTGGTGCCCCAGTGACCCAGCAGCCGCGGTTTGATGTCGTCGACGGTCAGCGGGCGCTCCAGCAGGGGATTGTCCTCGAGATAAATCTGGCCGACGGAGAGGTAGTTGGCAGCACGCCAATAGGCGTCGATTTTGGCAAGCATTTCAGAGCTGAGAGGGCCCTGAATCGCGGTATCGATTGTGGCGCTTTCGATCATGGCGCACCTCGCGAAAGGGGGATTTGCGTGCTGAGACCAGCCTAGCAGGAGGGTCCATAGGTCTCGGGTGAATAGTGTCACATATTGTGGTGTCGCAAATGTGAATTGGTGACGCTATGGCACGAAGACACAAATCGGGCTGGTTGCCCCTAGACAGTCAGAAATGCCGCTTCAACTTGAGAATCTGGGATTCGAATCCATACCAAAGCGCTGCGGCAACCAGCGTGGCGACGATGAGCCGAAGGGCGACAACGGCGAGATTGCCGGCCATGCCGTAGGGATCCATGGCGCGGTCGAAGGCGCCGAGAAAGATGAAGACCGAAATATGCGTCATATAGAGGCCGTAGCTGACGCGCCCGTAGAAGGCGAGGGGTCCTCGCCCCAGCGCGGCATGCAGGGGGGTGCGTGTGCCGCTGGTGACGATGAAGGAGAGCACGATGCCAGCGAAACCTACGGCTAAAGCGGAATCGAGAAATGCTGTGCCGCCGGCGATGGTGGCGGCGGCCAAGACGCCCAGTACGAATCCGGCCAGACCGAGGGAGAGCCAGGTGCGGCGCTCCCACTTGAGCGTGTGCAGGCCAATAGCGAGCAAACTCCCCCAGGCGAGACCATCGAGGTGGATGAGCGTGTGGGTGGGCGTGAGCCAGTGCGGATGGAGGATGCGGAGCAGCGGACAGCCGGCGAGTGCAGCGATGAGGAGGGCGGTGAGCATCCACGGCCGGCGCAGCCAGCGGACGAGAGGGGCCCAAACGAAGTAGTACTGCTCTTCAATGGCCAGCGCCCAGGTGGGGCCGAGGGCCGGCGGCAAAGCGAGCGGGAACAAGTTTTGCACGCAGAGGAGATAGGCCCACCACGGGGCGGTCTTGATGGCGACCCAAACACTGGGCCCGATAAACCACGGCGCGTTGAGATAGACGACAGCTAAGACCAGCAGATAAACCGGCCAGACGCGCAACACGCGGCGTGCATGAAAGTTATGAAGGTAGTGCGGCTTGTCGCGCGTAGCCAGGAGGATGGAGGTGATGAGGAATCCGCTGAGAACGAAGAAGACGATGACTCCGGCCCATCCCCAGAGCGATGCGCCGTAGAGCCAGGTTCCCTGGAGCCGCGGATGAGAGTGATAGAGAAAAACCGCGAGAATGGCGAGGCCGCGCAAGCCGTCGAGCTCGGGGAGGTAGGAGGGGAGCCAGGTTGGGCGTTGGAGCGGCAAGAAACCAGCTTACGGCATCGGCGACAACGATGTTTGCTGACCTATTGCTGCAGAATCTGCTCAAGCTGATGGAGTGCGGCGGTCATCCCCGCGCTGTCGCCGTTCTGTTCTGCGGTGAAGAGCGCGATCCACGAGGAACGCCCGTCTGCAAAGGCTGGAGAGATGGAAAGGAAGTGGAGGGTGCCGGTAAAATCCCATGATCCATTTTGCGCGGTTTTGACCTCCGCGGAAGCGAATTTCTCCGACGCGAGCGCGGCGGTTTTGTCCCCTGTCGCCCACTGGCAGGCGAGGTCGAGTGTGTTTCGAATAAGAATCTCGGGCGGCGTGAGCACGCCATCGGCCAGAGCGCCGGCTTGCCTGATGCAGGCTTCGAACTGCGCCGCCGTGAAGTAGGCCTCCAGCAGATTCATCTTGATGGGCGCAGAGGGGTCAATTTTCGCCCAGCGTTCGTCAAGCTCAAGCGCCTCGTCGTAACGGAAGAGGATGTCGTGGTCGACACTGTTAGCGGCACTTAGAATATCGGTTGAATCGGGCTCGACCTCGAGCGCGTTCCGGTACGCTTGGGCTGCCTGATCGAAAAAGGCAGCAGCCTTGTCGCCGGTAGCGCGCTTCCCTTCGTCCATCAGGACAACGCCGAGCCTATCTTGCGTGTCGGCCCAGTCCTGGGGAAGACCAGCCTCGGTGTAGACCTCGAGCGCATTGTGATAGGCCTCGATTGCCTGGTCAAAAAGGGCAATGGCCTTTTCTGCGCTCTCCCGCCCGCCTCTATTGGCCAACGCAACGCCGAGGCTCACTTGTGTCATAGCCCAGTCTTGAGGCAAGTCGGCTTTGGTAAGGACATCGAGCGCATTGCGGTAAGCCTCTACCGCCTGATCCAATAGAGCCTCGCCCTTGTCGCCTTTGGAACTCTCACCTTCATCGCCCAGAGCGTTGCCAAGGCGCATTTGTGCCGTGGCCCAGTCCTGGGGCAGATCGGGTTTGGTGTAAATCTCAAGCGCGTTTCGGTGGGCATTAACCGCCTGCTCGAACAGCGTAAGCGCCTTGTCGCCGCTGGCGTGCTCGCCCTCGTCCGTCAGCGTAATGCCGAGATTCATTTGCGCCCCGGCCCAGTCCTGGGGCAGATCGGCTTTGGTGTAGATCTCGAGCGCGTTCCGGTACGCTTGAGCTGCCTGATCGAGCAATACAAGCGCCTTGTCGCCGGATACGCGCTCGCCTTCGTCTGTCAGGGCCACGCCCAGGTTTATTTGCGTGCTGGCCCAATCCTGGGGCAGATTCGTTTTGGTAAATACCTGAAGCACATCCAAGTAAGCCTGGACAGCCTGATCGAACAACGCGTCCGCCTTGGCGCCCGGAAGGTCCTCTGCTTCATCTCTCAGAACATTGCCCAGACTCATTTGTGTCCTGGCCCAATCCTGGGGCAGCTCGGCTTTGGTGTAGACCTCGAGCGCCTTGCGAAAGGCCTCGACCGCCTGATCGAGCAGAGCCAGGGCCTTATCGCCGGCGGCGTACTCGCCTTCATTGTCCAGCGCGAGGCCGAGGTTCATTTGCGTCCTGGCCCAGTCCTGGGGCAGATCCGCTTTGGTGTAAACCTCAAGGGCGTTGCGGTAGGCCTCGACCGCTTGATCCAGCAGGGCCATCGCTTGATCGCCGCCGCCGCTCAGTGCCTCTTGCAGCAGCACAATGCCCAGGTCCATTTGCGCCGTGGCCCAGTCCTGGGGCAGATCGGCCTTCGAAAGAACCTCAAGAGAGCTCCGATAGGCCTTGGCAGCCCGATCGAAAAATGCTATTGCTTGATTGCCGCTGGCGCGTGCTCCCTCATCGCTAAATGCATTGCCGAGGCCCACTTGCGTCCAGGCCCAGCGTTGGGGTAGATCAGCTTTGGTGTAAACCTCGAGCGCCGAGTAGTAGGCCTTAACCGCTGCCTCAAACAAGGCCATCGACTTGTCGCCCGCAACGCGCTTTCCTTGATCCCACAGCGCACCGCCAAGCCCCAACTGGGTCCTGGCCCAGTCCTGGGGCGAATCAGCTTTTGTTTGCACCTCAAGCGCATCGTGGTAAGCGTCGACCGCCTGATCCAGCAGGCCCATCGCTTTGTCTTCACTTGCGTTCTCGCCTTGATCGTCCAGCGCGAGACCGAGATTGCTTTGCGTCCTGGCCCAATCCTGGGGCAAATCGGCTTTTGTCTGCACCTCAAGCGCATCGTGGTAAGCGTCGACCGCTTGATCGAGGAGGGCCATCGCTTTGTCGCCACCAGCGCGCTCTCCCTCGCGCGCAAGCGCGTTTCCCAGACTATTCTGTGCTGCCGCGACTTGCGCACGCTCGCCCAATGCAGTGTATTCGCTCACCAGCAACCGGTCGTCATCAGCAGCTTGGGCGAGCAAGGGAAGGCTCTGGTTTGCCGAAGAGAAGTCGCCTTCGCTGGCACGCGCATCCGACACAGCCGAAAGAGCCTGCAGCCAGAGCTCGTGGAAGCCTTTGTCGCCCGGATACCTTTTGTACTGGGCCAGAGCCGTTGCCTCGGCGCTCTCAAGCGTTTGCGTGGCCTGGCGGAACTGAAGGTTAAGCTGGTCGGCGCCTGCAGCCTGTTTGCGGTCGCTGATCAGCTGCCGCAACTTATTGCGGCGCGCCTCGAGAAACGCCTGCTCTTCGGCGTCGAGTTCGTCTGCGTCGGTGTCAGCGGCCTTGTTGAAGAGCTGCGCGGCGTTGGCGTAGTTTTTCAGAGCAATTTCCGCCAGAGCCTTTTGCTCCGTGGTGGCCTGGGTGGACTGGCGCTGGATTTGTTGAGCCCATTGCTGCACCTGCTGTTCGACCTGGGCGGAAGAGAAGCCGTTGCTTTCGGCCCACGCTGCGATGGCGGCGCCGAGGTCGGGCTTTTGCTGCTGTGCCGCGACGTCCTGTTTCAAAACGCTTACCTGCTTTTGCAGGCTGTTGACCTGAAGCAGCGAGCGATGCAGCATGGCCTCAAGCTGCGCAGGGCCGAGCAGTGCGGCCGAGCCTTTGGGGAGCAGGCTGATCTGGATGGCCGTGCCCAGCGCGGACAGTTCGCCGCCGGCCGGCTGATAGACGACGAGATCGCTTGCGCCCGAGACTGCCAGATGAAGATTACCCCCCTCGGCAGTGCCCGAGGAGATTTCAAGCAGCGCCTGCCCCTGCGAGTTGGTCACGGCGCGCGCGGCGGTCACGTCCTGGAACATGACCGAAACGCTGACGGCCTTGACCGGCTGCGGTGGCTGGGGCAGCGCGTTGACGACGATGACGGTGACTTGCAGTTGCGACGCGGGCTTTTGCGCGCGGGCCTGCGATTCGGCGGCACTCGCGCCGAGCAGAAAAAGGAGGATTTCCCACCCTGAACTTATCTTCATCGCGAACTCCGGGGAAAGAAACAATTCGAATGAAGGGGGGTGCTCTTTAGCGTAGCACGCGGCGCGATCCGGCGAGTCAGCGAGGTCGGAGAATGCACGACGGCAGCGAAAAGCAACCGCAGATCCTTCGTCGGTCGCCTCGACACCCCAGCGAGCAAAGACCGCTTGCCGGGGGCCCCGTTTGCGGCGACCTCCGCTGGATGACAATGCGCGGAAAAGGCGGCGCGGCAAGCTTCGCTCAGGATGACAGTTCCATCATTCGGTCAACTTCCCATGCGCGATGCCGCGCCGTTATCCTGCGGCCAGTTGGCGCGCTCGCTCGGTGGCGCGCATCACGGCCTTGATGAGGGTAACGCGCAAGCCGCCCTCTTCGAGCTCGAGAATGCCGTCGATGGTGCAGCCGGCGGGAGTGGTGACGGCGTCTTTGAGCAGCGCGGGATGATAGCCGGTCTCAAGCACCATCTTGGAGGCGCCGAAGGCGGTTTGCGCGGCCAATTGTGTGGCAATGTCGCGGGGCAGGCCGACTTTCACGCCCGCCTCGGCCAGCGCTTCAATAATGATGTAGAGATAGGCGGGGCCGGAGCCGGAAAGTCCGGTGACCGCGTCCATGTGCTTCTCGTCGACCAGCACGGTTCGGCCGACGGTCTCAAACAGCCGCTGGGCGAGCTCCATCTGCGCATCGGAGACGAAGCGTCCGCGGCAGAGCGCGGCGATGCCGGCGCCAAGAGCTGAAGGCGTATTGGGCATGGCGCGAACGACGGCGATGTCGATGCCCGACGCTTCCTCAATGGCGCGCGTTTTGACGGATGCGGAGAAGGAGACCAGCGTCTTGGCCTTGGTGAGGGCGGGCTTGATTTCGGCAATCAACTCGGGAACCTGAAAGGGCTTGACGCCGACCAGAATGAGATCGGACTTGCGCGCCGCCTCAAGGTTGTTGGTGCTGACGTCGACGCCCCATTGCGTGCTGAGCGCGAGCGCGCGTTCAGCGTGAGCAACGGTGGCGTGAATGCGGTCGGCCGCAAACAGGTTCTCCTTTAAGAATGCCTGCAGCAGGATGCCGCCCATCTTGCCTGCGCCCAGAACCGCAACAGACACCTTGGGCAACTGCGCGGGAACCTGCGCGGCTTCAACGGCGATCTCGGCCATTTCTCTTCCTTTCGTCTCACATTGATTCTGCACGCCCGGTGATGGCGAGCGCCCACACAAGAATATTCGCACGGCTGATGTGGGATTTCCGAGCCGGTTCGGTGTGATATTTCCAGGTGCTTCAACGGTTTCCGGGCCTAAAGGTTGCGTGCCATTTCATGGGCCTAAAAGCCCATACTCCCTCCGTTGCTTTGCTCGCGCAACGTTGGGCTGGGGCCGTTCCACTTCATTGATGCAGCGTGTGCAAGAGCAGACTCTACTTCAGCGGCTCAGCTGCGCCTCGTTGCTGAGAAAATCCTTGAGCGCAGCGTCCATCTTGTCTGGACGATCGGCGGCAGGCCAGCCGGCGCTCCAGGTCAAATACGCTCCGGGCAGCGTCAGGTACGGCTGCCCACTGACGATCGCCGAGACTGCGGTCACCGTCCAGGCATCGTACTCCAGGACATAAACCGGGGCGTCTTCGTTTCCGGGCTTGGGGCTGCGCAAGTCGGCAATGTGCTCGCCCATGTGAATCACCGCCCGAGTCAACTCATCGCCCGGGAGCCGGTCTGAGCTGAACGTGAAGTTAAACAACACTCCATCGGGCGAGTCCTTAGCGCCCAACGCCTCATCGGCGGGCGACGCTTCGTTGGTTATGCCGGCCTTGGCCTGCACGCCGGTGTGCTCGCCCGGCTTGCCGTAGGCTGCCATGGCTCTTTCCGCTTCATCCTTGGCCGGGCTGGCGGCCATGGCGGCAGCGGATTTTTGCGCGCTGCCGATCACGGTTAACATATCTGACGCGCCGCCGGTATTCGCCTGGGTTCTGCTGGCGTCGATTCCGCCGGGGCTGGCCATGCTATTCAGATAGGACCCGTTGCCCGCTCCCAGCGACGAATCGCCCTTGGTCGCCAGGTCGTTTTTTGAGAAATCGATCTCTTTGGGCGTGATGTCGGCGACGGACGCGAGCACCAGGCGCGTGGGATAGGCATTCATATTTCCGAATCCGCCGAAGCCGACAATTTTGCCGCCGTCGCGCTTGAGCGTGGCATCGGCCACGGCATCGAGCCGGCCCACCAGCGTAGCCGTCACCATATAGCGCGTGCATCCGAGGCACATGTCGGCGCCCTTCTGGTGGGTCTGCGAGAGCAGCGAGTCAAACTGTTTGAAATTCTTGTCCTTCTCGAGTGTTACAGGGGCGCGCGAGGGCGCGGTGTAGGTTCCCGCAAAGTTGTGAGCCGGCTGCAGCGTGAGCATGGCGACCGGTCCTGCCTTGGCTTTGCTTCCGGGAGGAAAAGAGAGCCAGATCACGTCTACCTGGAAACCGCAGTTCGGGTCGGCTGCGTCTTCGACGGCGAATTCGTCGAAGCCCGCGATGACCGTGCCCTTAAGGCGAACCATTTTTCCATCGAACGACGCCGGTTTCTTTACGATGTCGCACACGGTGGTATCGACGGGCGCAGCGGCCTGCGCATGCAACCCGCATCCCAATGCCAGAATGAGGCCAAACAAAAAAAGTGCACGCTTCATGGAGCCCTCTCGAGAGCCGTTGCACAAGCGGCAGCGGCAGCAATTTGTGGCGTCGGGAAACGCCAGGAATGGGAACCCGAAAGAATATCACGGCGCGGATTTCCTTGCTGGTCGTGGGTCAGTTTGGATAGAGCATCCCGGGGACTGGAGCCCGTTCAAGGAGGTCCCCATTTCTTCGCCGGCGTCTATTGCGCGGCGGGCTTTTGCGAGGCGATCCAGGCATCGATGCGCTGTTCGAGGACGTCGAGCGGAAGGGCGCCTGAGTCGATGACCTGGTCGTGAAAGGCGCGCAGATCGAATTTGGCGCCGAGGGCCTTCTGGGCGCGATCGCGCAGCTCAAGAATCTTCAGCTGGCCGATCTTGTAAGCCAGCGCCTGGCTGGGCCACGCGATATAACGGTCCACTTCAGCCTGGATGGAGGGTTCATCAATATTCGAGTGGTCGTGGAAATACTGCACCATCTGGTCGCGGGTCCAACCCTGAGAGTGGACGCCGGTGTCGACGACAAGTCGGATGGCGCGCCAGATGTCGGCCTCGAGGCGGCCGTAATCGGAGTAGGGGTCCTGGTAAAAGCCCACATCCTTGCCAAGGCGCTCAGCATAGAGCCCCCAACCTTCTGTGAAGGCGGTGTAGTGGCCATATTTACGAAATTCGGGAATATCGGTGAGCTCCTGCGCAATGGAAATCTGCAGATGGTGGCCGGGAATGCC
>JASHYS010000369.1 GCA_030042915.1 Acidobacteriaceae bacterium | reverse complement strand
GTGCAGAGCCACAGCTTCCACGCCAACATCTTTGCGCGCGGGCTCACATTGCTGGCTCCCATTCCAGCCCTGGTTTCGAGCATTCACAACGGAAACGAAGACAGCTCGATGCGCAGGTGGGCTTACCGGCTGACCGACCGGCTTGCCCAGCGGACAGTGGCTGTCAGTGAGGCCGCCCGGCTGCGGTCTGTCCAGATGAAAACAGCCAGCGCACAAAAATCCGGCGTCTTTCCTATCGGAATCGATGTGTCTGAGTTCGCTCCTGACCCCGAGCGGCGCGCGCGCATGCGGAAAGAGATGGGCGCGGCCGCGAACTCCGGCGGCGAGTTTATCTGGCTCGCGGTGGGCCGCATCACACCCGCCAAAGACTATCCCAACCTGCTCGAGGCCTTTGCGCAGTTGCGTCATCAGCAAGGCCACGCGCAGCTTTGCATCGTGGGAGAAGCGGTGAATGCCAGCGACGCAGAGATCAAAGCGCACTGCGTGGAGTCGAGCGCCGGCGAAACCGTGCGCTGGCTGGGGCTGCGGCGCGACCTGCCCGCACTGCTCGATGCCGCCGACGGCTTTGTTCAGGCGTCGGCGTGGGAGGGGATGCCCCTGTCTGTCGCCGAGGCGATGGCGATGGAGAAGCCGGTTGTCGTCACCGGCGTGGGTGGTGTGCGTGAACTCGTCGGCGATGCCGGCATGATTGTACCGCCCAAAAATCCCGACGCGCTTGCCCGCGCCATGTTGGCGACCATGCAGCAGGACGAATCTGAGCGCGCCAGTCTGGGACACGCGGCGCGGGAGCGGATCGTGAGCCACTGCAGCATGGATGCCGCCGCTGAGGCTTGGGAAGCACTGTACCAACAGCTCACAGCCGGCAGCGAACATTGAACAGGAGCAAGGGAGCAAGAAAGCCGTGCGATCTCCCTCAGTCCCCTAGTCCCTGCCTTTAGAACGTAAACGCCGTCGTAAAGTAGATCCGGCGCACCGCCGTGCTGCCCGGCGATGCAAACATACCGCCCACAAGGCTGGTGGACCTGCCGAAGCTCGGCGCCGTGATGTTGCCCACCGGCGAGCCAAGATCGACATCATTGAAGAGGTTCAATGCCTGGGCACTGAAGGTCAGCGAATACTTGCGGCCTGTATTCGACATGCCGCCGCGATTTCCTCCGCCTCCGCCGCCTGGCCCGCCGAACCCGCCGCCGAAGCCGCCGGGACCAAAGCCGCCGCCTCCGCCACGGCCACCACCGCCTCCGCCAGGACCGCCGCCCGGGGGCGGACCACCCGGCGGCGGACCGCCTTGCGGGCCGTTCGACGACGACTCCACCTTGGGCCCGATGCCCCACGATCGGCTGAGACGCAGATTCAGCGCAAAGCTTGACGGGCTGTTGCCGATGCCGGGAGCGACGATGGCCTCGCCCGCCTGCGGAATCGCATCCAGCGCGCCGAAAGATGTCTGATAGACATCGGCTGCGGGCGCGTTAACTCCTGCGTACGAGGGCCGGTCGTTGAAGAACGCATCGCCCGTCAGATCGTAAGGCGTGCTGACGTTGAAGGGACGGCCCGCCTGGAAAACCAGAAACGGATTGAAGGTCACAGCCCAGGGGCCTGTGTAATTGCCCATCAGGAACAGCATCTGCGGATGGATGAACAACGCGCGCCCGTAGTCCTGCCAAAGATTGTAGGAATTTGTTGGGTTCGATCCGCCTCCGCCGTCGGAGTTGCCCTCAGTCCAGTTGTAAAAGCCCTGCACGCCCAGGTTCGGCGAGAAGCGGGCGTTGATGTTCACAATCACCTGGTTCTGGTTGTAGACCGCCTCAGGGAAATATTGCTGGACAATGCCCAGGTTCGGGTCGGGACGCGGCGCAGTGGTCGTGATGGTTCCATTCGCGTTGTACGAATACGTTCCCGGCAGGTAGGCGTTGGAGTCGCGCGTGACCAGTTGGTGCACTCCAAACGAGTGCAGGTAGGTGAACGTCAGCGTGGATGCCTTGGTCAACTGCCGCTCCAGGCTGGAGCCGAGTTGTTCGGCGTACGGTGCATGGTAGCCGAGACTGATGGCGTAGATTTGCGGCGTGGCGGTGGTCGCTGTTCCGCAACTGGAGAAGTTGATGGCAGTCAGACTGGAAGCGCCGGCGCAGGTGGGATTATCGATACTGATCTGCGACTGGCTCCTGGCCGTTGTGTTGAACATCTCCAGGTTCATCAGGCTGGCGATGGCAAATCGGTCGTAGAAGTATCCGTAGCCGCCGCGCAGCACGGTTTTTGCCACGCCGCCTTTCTTGTGCCCGTCAAGAGCGTACGCAAACGCCACGCGCGGGCCCCAATCGTCGTGATCCGCGGTATGGTTTTGCGATTCCCAGCGCAAACCGCCGGAGAGCGTGAGGTTCTTGTTCAGCTTCCAGTCGTCCTGAAAAAAGACCGCGGCATCGAAGACATTGCCCTGGAACTTTTCGTTGCCCGTGGTGTAGGTCAGATTCGTGGGCAGGCAGCCGCCGGTCTGCGTGGAGGGGCAAGCCGCCGCAATCTGGGCGAAATCCTCGCCCGCCGCCACGCCATTCCACGTGTCGATAAACGCGGTGATCGACGGAAAAATAAAAGAGCCGTTGAAGTTTCCATCCGTGGTGATGGCTTCGCGATTATCGCGCAGCCAGGTGCCAAACTTGATGGCCTGTTTGCCCTTGGTGAGGTTGAACACGTTCTGCAGCTCCAGGTGATCCTGGTGGCTGTTGGAGTACTGGCCGCCGTTGCCGCCGGCAGCAAAGACGCCGGGCACGCTGAAATTCGGCTCCGTGCTGACGGGCGTGGTTGACCCTGGAGCGTGCCGGTATTCGAAGCGCGTTTCGTCAACCAGGTGATCGTTGATGATCTGCGAATCGCTGATCTGCACGGTGTGCTCGTCAGACAGGCTGCTGTTCGCCAGGGTCGGCAACGAGGTTGATCCGTTCAGCGAATTGGACACGTTGTTGTGGAAGTACTGGTAGCGCAACGTGAGCGTGTTCTTTTGGCCCAGTTGCAGGTCGATGCGCGGCGACACATTGATGTGCGTGCCCGGACTGAAGAGACTGCCGTTCACTGAGCCGGGGCTGGCCGAATAGGTGTTGGTGGCGGCGTTGTAAACCGGTCCGTTCAGAATCGTGTAGACGGAATCGGTCTGGTTGTTGCGCTGCTCCACGCTGAAGAAGTACGAAGCCTTCTTCGAGAGCGCCCCGCTCACCGTGGCGTTGTACTGGTAGCTGTAATAGGCGGGCAGCTCGGTCGTAAAAGGATTGCCGCTGTTAAAGACGTTATCGTTGCCCTGGCCGAAGAAACGTCCATGCAGCGTATCGGTGCCGGGCTTGGTGAGAATTTCGATGCGGCCGTAGCCCAGGCGATCGTACTCGGCCGAAAACGGATTCTGGTTGATGCGAATCTCGCGGATGGCCGATTTGGGCGGCAGCTGGCCGCCGGTAAATCCATCAATGTAAATCTGGCCGCCGTTGGGACCCGCTGAAGGCCCGGCCAGCGCGGTCAACTCGTTGGAGAGCTCGTCGGGATCGTCCGACAGGGCGTCGAGGTCGCTGCCCTTGAGAACAATGGCGCTGGCATTGGCGCCGGCGTCGGTGCTCACCGTGGGCGCGCCTTCGTCGGTCACCACCACCTCAACGTCGGCAGCTTCGATGGCCATCTTGATGTCGATATTCTTCGATTGCCCCGCGGTGAGTGGAATGGGAGCAGAGACGAAGGGCGCGAATCCTGAAAAGTCGGCCTGGATGACGTAGCTGCCTGCTCCCAGACCGCGCACCTGATAGCCGCCTGCCGGGTCAGCAGTGGTGCTGCCCACTTTTTTGCCCGCCGCCGTAAGCACCGTCACCTGCGCGCCGGGAATCAGCGCACCGGTGGGGTCAGTGATATGGCCGTGCAGCACACCGGTCGCGGTGGTGCTGGTTTGTGCCGGCGCGGCCGACGCAGGAGCTTGTGCCGGCGCAGCCAACGCAGGAGCTGCCGTTGCCGCAGGCGCCGATTGTGCCTGCGCAAAGTTGCCGGCCAAAGGCGCCGCAGCCATCAAAAAGGCGTTCAAAAATCTTACGTACACGATTCCCCCGATTCTTCCGAGCGCGTTCAAGAATCGTGCTCCCGTGACAAGAGCACGGCCGGCGAAACCGCCCGGCGGCCGGCTCGCGCGACGGCGAGGGTCTGCACACAGGCACACTCAGCCCTTGCGGACCATTTCCAATCGCACGACCAGTCTTCTAGAAACCGCTCTAGTTGTAATAAAAAAGCAGAACCCCGTTTATTGCGGCGCCTCAGGCGCGCTTTGGCTCAAACTCCAGCTGGCAAGAAGATCCTGTGCTTCAGGCGCTTCAAGCAGCGGCTCGACTCCGGCCAGCAGCTTGACTGCATTCACTCCCGACGGATCCTCAGTGGCTACGATCATCACGGCTTCGCCTTTTTGCAAACTGGCAAGCTGAATGGTCGGCGCGCGGTCAAGCATGGCTTCCAGATCGCCACCGCCGGCGCCCCCTCGCCCCTGGCCAAATGAATGTTGCCCGCCACCGCCGCCTTGCCCGCCGCCTTGCCCGTTGGAAGCAGGGCGAGCCGCGCCCGCTCCGCCGCCTGCTCCACCCTGGCCGCCTTTCATCATCGCGGCCAGCCGTGTGGCAACGGTATCGTCGAGCCGGCGCAACTGCGCATCGGCGCTGATGTGAATGGTCACCGGCTTCTTGGTCGCCAGGTCCTTCACCGTAACGTTTGAAGCTGCCGTGTCAGTGGAAAGAACGGTTCCGGCAACGCTGCGGAAGCTGCCCGAAACCACCGCGTCGGCCGCGATGGCCGTCCCATCGGCATTCTTCGTACCCCGCGCCGACAACTGGTCTCCAGGCTTGATGGCATCGATGGGCGCGGGTTGCGCCTCTTCGAAGCTCACCGAGCCGGGCGCATAGCGCTTCAGGATGGTGGTCTTGGTCACATTTACGGTGACGACTTTAGTCACCGGGCCGGCCCGCTGGGTGACTACAATTGCGCCCGCCGCAGGATCGACGCTCTTCACCAGGCCGTGGACGCCTTGCGCCCACTCCTCGGTCTGCGACTGCTGCATCTTGGTCACGTCGGCCTTCTTGATGGCGATGACGCGCAGAGCCTGAGGCACTGTTCCCGTCGCATTCGGATCAATATTGACCAGAACGCGGTCGCCGACGGCGAGGCTTGAGAAATCGAGCGGCTCGGCCTTGCTCAGATCGGTTTGTCCGGGCTCGATGCGCTTCAGTTGAGCGCTGGAGGGAACCTGAACCTGGTGCACGTCGCCGGCGTCGGTCTTCACGGTCAGGGTATCGCCGTTGATCGCGGTGATGCTTCCCAGATAATGCGTGGCCTGCGCCCGGACCGAGGGCAGGGCAGCCAGCAGCCACGCCGCCAGAGCCCACACCACACGCGCCGTTCTCGTCGATCTCATACCGTCTTGCTCCGTGTTTTCCGGCGATTCCACGAATCGCCAGGATGGCGCGCGAATACCGCATGGCGCCGGCCCTGTTTCCTAGACGGACCACACCGGCAAAAGGTCGAATCGCCGTCTCATAAGTTGCAAAGGTGCAACGGAATAAGCAGCCAGGCCTTCAGCCTGGGGCGGCTCGACTCGCGAAGGAGACACGCGCAAGCCCCCAAAGGGAGCGCAAGACTTTAGCCCCGGACGCCAGTCCTGGGAAAGCATCCGCCCAAGAAGCCAAGTTCCCGCGGGGAGCGCAAGAACGTAACTGCCGAGTTGCCGACAATCCGGAACTCGACGATTCTTAGCAAGACTTCGTCTGATTAACCTGCCGGAAACGAAACCTTCGTTCATCATTGACTTGCCCGACGCCCAGTCCCTAAGATCGGCCCAATGATCGGTCAGACCATCTCGCACTACCGCGTCATCGAGAAGCTGGGTGGCGGCGGTATGGGTGTGGTGTACAAGGCTGAGGACGTCGAGCTTGGCAGGTTCGTAGCCTTGAAATTCCTCCCCGAAGAACTTGCGCGAGACCAGCAGGCGCTCGAACGTTTTCGCCGCGAGGCGCGTGCGGCGTCCGCGTTGAACCACCCCAACATTTGCACTATCTACGAAATCGGAAGGCATGGGGATCAAACCTTCATCGCGATGGAGTTTCTCGACGGGGCGACCCTGAAGCACCTGATCGGCAATCGACCGATGGAATCGGAGCGCCTTCTGGAAATCGGGATCGAAATCGCCGACGCGCTCGATGCTGCCCACTCTGGGGGCATAATTCACCGCGACATAAAGCCCGCCAATATTTTCGTAACTAAGCGTGGAAACACCAAAGTCATGGATTTCGGCTTGGCGAAGATGGTCAGTCCCA
>JASHYS010000368.1 GCA_030042915.1 Acidobacteriaceae bacterium | reverse complement strand
ATCGGCTTTGCTGCCCAACTGCGTCACCACCTGCCCGTTCACCATCACGCGGCCGGCGACAATCATCTCCTCGGCGCGCCGGCGGCTGGCAATCCCCGCCTGCGCGAGAATCTTCTGCAGCCGCTCAGGATTCGCCGGTTGGCGCAGGTCCGCGGAAGGCTCCGCGACCTCACGCTCCTCAGAATCCGCGGCCGTTTCTTCGGCCTCTTTGCGCGCGTGTTCCTCGAGCGCTCTCTGTGCCGCTTCCATCCCCGGTCCTGCTTCGAGAATCGCGTCGGAAGCCTCGATATTCGTTTCGTTACGGAATGCCTCCATTTCCGCAGCGGCCGGCCCCTCGACCTCAATCTCAGGTCCGCCGCCGCCCAAATAGGTGCGCCCCTCTCCGCTGGTGACGTCGCCAATGGGATCGAGAAACCGCTCGCCGATGGCGTAGGTCTCCTCGGCCTTCGCACTGCGTTTTCGTGTTCTGGCTGTGGGGTTCTTCGTCGCGGCGGCGGCTTTTTTCGGCGTGGCTGCGCGCTTAGGCGTGGGCGGGGCCGCACGCTTGCTGGTTTTCGCTTTGCTTTTAGATTCAGATTTTTTCGCTTTCGCGCTCTTCAAGTTCGAAGCGCCTTTTGCGGCAGGCTTCATCGATTTCGCTTTAGGTTTTTCTGCCATGGAACGAAAGCCTCGGTTTCGTTTTACTCTGCGTCAGTGCGCGCAGGCTGGGAGTCAGTTTCCGCCTGGTCTTGCGCGGCTTCCGGCGCGTCCTCTTCGTTCTCCGGCTTTTCTGTCTCCACGCTCATGTCGGCGCTGAATTCCGCCGGCTCTTCAGCTCCGGCTGCGATTTCAGGCTCCTCCAATTCGCTGGCAGCCAGCTTTTCAAACTCGTCCATCGACGGCAGCTCAGAAACGTCCTTCAAACCGAAGCGCAGCAGGAATTCTTTTGTGGTTTTGTAAAGGATGGGCCGGCCCACTACCGGCTTGCGTCCCGCCGTCGCAATCAGCTTGCGCGCCAGAAGCGATCCGAAGACTGCCGACGAGTCGACGCCGCGAATTTCGTTCACTTCCGGCGCCGTGACGGGCTGCTTGTAGGCAATCACCGCCAGCGTCTCCAGCGCCGGCAGCGACAGTTTGAGCGGCGCCTTCAGGCTCTTGACAAACGAACGCACCACGTCGTGGAACTCGGGCTTGGTGGCCATGCGATAGCCGCCGGCAACTTCGCGAATCTCAATGCCGCTGGAGTCGGCCGCGTACTCGGCGATCAATTCGTCGAGCAATTTTCTGATGACTGCGCGCGCTTCCCGGTCACGCACGCGCGCCTCGCGCTTGGCCGCTTCCTCCGCATTGCTTTCGCCAGGTTCGACTGCTGTCTGGATCGAAGGCTCGCGGCCTACCTCGGCAGTTTCATCGCTCGCTCCGGCCTCAGCGGCTGCTCCCTCGGGCGCCGGCTCAACGGACTCCGCGCCGGGCTGGGTTGCCGGTTCTTCGAGTTCCAAAGACGCGAACCCTTCGCCCGTGAATGGCAGGCCGGCATTCTCTGCAGCCTCTGAGGTTGCAGGCTCCGCCGCCTGGGCCGCTCCCGCCGCAGCATCCTGTTCCTGCTTCCACTCCAGGGCTTCATCGGAAAACAGAGCAGCCAGCTGCGCCAGCGTGACCGGCTCCTCGGCGGCGTAAATCACGGCTTCCAGCTTTGCCTTCAGGCTCATTCCGCGTCCATCACTATTCCGTATGGTATCGGATGCGGCTCGGGCCTCGCTCGTTACCTCGAGCCAAATCTGCGCATATTCGAATTCGCCGCTCCACGCGCAGTTCAAAACTGAAGAGCTTTCCGCTCGTGATGCGCGAAGTGGAAAGTTGGCACTACGGAGCTTTCGTTGCTAAGCTCGCTTACACCGCTTTCCCGCGTGAGGTTCCCGAATGAGTGAACTCGAGAGGCTCGTCGACGCTGCAAACCGCGGCGCGCTGGACGAAGTGGCGTCGATGGTTGGCAATCATCCCGAGCTCGTGAATGAGAGAGACGACACCGGGGCCACGCCGCTCCACTACGCCGCATTCGGCGCCCATCGCCCGGTTGTGGAGTTCCTGGTGCGCCATGGCGCCGAAATCAATGCCACGGACGCGCGGTACGGCGCGACTCCCACGGGTTGGGCGATTGAATATCTGCGCGAGATGGGCGGGTTTCTCGGAATCGAATTGAGCGACCTCGCCTTTGCCATTGAGGGTCGGCACGTTGAATGGGTTCGCCGATTCCTGAAGCGTTTTCCCGCGTTGCGCCAAGCCTCCGACACGCACGGCCGTTCGTTCAAGCAACTTGCCGAGCAATGCGGAAGTGCCGAGATCGCGCAGCTGTTTCAACTCGAGTAACCCGCACTCCGAGCAGGCCCTCGTGCCGGGCCGCGCACAAAAAAAGCGCCCGGCGAGGCCGGGCGCCATCCTCCCCGGAACTTGAAGATTAAAGCGACATCTGGCGGAACAGCCAGTACAAGCTGCCTGACAGCAGCGCCGCCACCGGCAGTGTGAACACCCATGCCGCGGCGATATTGCGCAGGGTGGAAAGCTGCAATCCGCTCTTGTTGGCTGCCATCGTCCCTGCCACCCCCGAGCTCAACACGTGCGTGGTCGAGACCGGCAACCCGAAGTTGTCGGCTGCTGCGATCGTCGCCATCGCCACCAGTTCGGCGGCGGCGCCCTGCGCGTAGGTCAGGTGCTCCTTGCCGATCTTCTCGCCCACTGTGACCACAATGCGCTTCCAACCCACCATGGTGCCCAGCCCAAGGGCCAGCGCCACGGCCACCTTCACCCAGCCGGGGATGAACTTCGTTGCCATGTCGATTTGCGTTTTGTAGGTGTTGAGGACTTTCAGCTCGGCGGGCGAAAAATCGCCGATGTGGTTCTTCACCATCAGCCGGATGGCTTCGCTGACCACATACATGTCGTTACGAACGTTGGTCTGCTGATTGGCCGGAACGGCTTTGTATTCCTTGTAGAGCGCCACTTCGTTGCTCAAATCGTTCACCAGCTCGCGCAGTGCGATCATGGTGTCGGGCTGCAGCTGCTTAGTGGCGACGAACTGCGTGACTTCAGCGCGCGCGTCGGGTCCCAGAATGGCGTTGGCTTCAACATGCTTGTTGATCAC
>JASHYS010000367.1 GCA_030042915.1 Acidobacteriaceae bacterium | reverse complement strand
GGCGTCGACCTCAAGTCCGCCGAGAGCGTTGTCATTCAGGGATTACACGCGGTGGTCGCCATTCCTCTGTACGCCATGTCGCGGGCGACCGGCGACACCGGGGCAGGTCCCGAACGAGGAGCTTTGCTGGGCGTACTTTACCTTGACTCGCGGCGCATCGCGGCCTTCTCTGCCATTGACCGTCAGATTCTTGATGCGCTGGCGGTGCAAGCTGCCAGCATTCTCGACAATGCCCGCCTGGTGGAGCGGGAACGCGAGCGGCAGAGGCTGGAGCAGGAGCTTTCGATCGCGCGCACCATCCAGCAAGCCCTGATCCCGCACGGGCTGAAGGATTTTCCTCATCTTGCCGTCACCGGAGTGCACTTTCCCTGCACCGAGGTGGGCGGCGACTACTTCGATGTCGTTCCAGTCACCGAGGAGCGCACTGCGATCTTCATCGCCGACGTGAGCGGCAAGGGCCTGGGAGCGGCGCTGGTCACCACCATGCTGCAGGGCGCATTGTCGGGCCTCACCATGGGCGCCGACCCGGTGAAGGTCTTCGGTCACTTCAACCGCTTTCTCTGCCACCATTCCGAGGTAGGCCGCTACGTGACCATGTTCGCCGGTCTGGTTGGCAGCGACGGGGTGCTGGAGTACATCAAGGCGGGGCATCCGTCGCCGCTGCTGCTGCGCGGAGGCAAGGTGAGCGAACTTTACAGCGAGGGTTCGTTCCCTGTGGGCCTGATTCCCGATGCGGAGTATGAGGCGGCCCGGTTGCAACTGGAGCCGAACGACACACTGGTACTCTTCAGTGACGGCGTCACGGAAGCGGAAAACGGCAACCATGATCTGTTTGAGATCACCGGCCTGAGCAGCGCCCTTAGCGGACAGGACGCCGTGCCCGTTGAAGCACTGCAGCAGTCCATTCTGGAATCGGTGCGCGGCTTCACAAAGGGTGCAAAGCAATCTGACGATCTGACCTTGCTGGTGGTTCGGTATCGCGGAGCAGCATGAATTTTTCGATCGGAACCTCGCTTAGAGCTCTGTTATCGCATTGATACAATCCACACCATGGCCGACGCAAAACTCATTGGACGCTACGAGATAGTCGAAGAACTGGGACACGGCGCCATGGGCAGCGTGTTCAAGGCGCGCGACCCCGCCGTCGGCCGCATTGTGGCACTCAAAACCATCCATTCCGCAGCCTTGTCTGGCGCTGAGGCTGAGACGTACCGCGCGCGGTTCCAACGCGAAGCGCGCGCTTCCGGAGCTCTGGCTCATCCGGGCATTGTGCCCGTGTTCGACGTGGGTGACCACGAAGGCGCGCCCTACCTGGTGATGGAGTTCGTCGCAGGCCGCACACTCGCCGATGCCTTGAAGCGCGGCGAGCGGTTTCCGCTCGATCGCGTTTGTGAAATTGGCCAGCAGATTGCCGAAGCCCTCGGCTATGCGCACCGCCAGGGAGTCATTCATCGGGACATCAAGCCGGCCAACATTCTGATGACCTCGCGCGAGGTCTACGGTTGCGAGCGGCCCCGCATCACCGATTTCGGCATTGCCAAGCTGGCAGCCAGCGAGATTACCGTGACCGGGCAAATGCTGGGAACGCCCTCGTTCATGCCGCCGGAGCAGTTTACGGGTGCGCCCATCGACGGCCGTGCCGACCTGTTCTCGCTGGGCGTAATTCTCTACGTGATGGCGACGGGCGAGCAGCCGTTTCCCGGTGAAACCATGACGGCGGTTTCGTACAAGATTGTCTACACGGAGCCGGTTCCACCCGCCAAGCTCAATCCCGCCATTCCGGCGCGGCTTGAGGCCGCGATTCTGAAGTGCCTGGCCAAGAACCCGGCAGACCGTTATCAAACCGGCGAGGAACTGGCGCAGGATCTTCTGGCAATCCGCGCGGGATTGGGATCAACGGTGATGAGCACCACGGGCGGACTGGCCGCAGTGCCGCTGGCCGACCCCGACGCCACCCTGCCACCCACCTCGATGGCGTCCAGCTATCCGCCCGTAAAGCCTCAAGCCGCGGCAAAACCGCAGGCAAGCACAGTCTCTTCGGGCAAACGCAGAAAAATCCCGATCGGCGCTGTGGTCGCGATCGTTGCTGTCGTGCTTGCGGCCGCTGCGGCCGGAAGATGGTTCTTATGGCCCTATATGCACCATCGCAGTCAGACTGCCCAGGTGCAGCCTAAGCCTCCTGCCCCGCCCGCTCCGCAACCCGCGCCGCAGACGGTTACGCCCATCCCGGCGCCGGGTTTCGAATCCTCAACAACTGAGCCCTCGTCCCCCGGGTCCTCAACGGGGGACACCCAGCCTCTGGCGAAGGCGCTTGCGCCCGCTCCCACTGCCAAGCCAACTCCGTCCAAGCCTTCGGCCGGCAAGCTCAAGAGTGCATCGCCGCCCGTAACTTCGAGCCCCGTCCCGCCTGTGGTGGCGGCTACAACGCCCCCGCCGCACCCCGCATCCTCGACGCCTTCGCCGACGGCCACGGCGCCCCCTGCACCCACGCCGGCCCCATCTCCTCCGGCTGCAGCTAATGCGCCTTTCAATCCGCGCTCGCTCGATCCCACCACCAACGCCAAGCTCAAGATCGAGATGAGCCACATTCCCGACGGCATCCCGTATACCGTGGAGATGAACGGCAAGCTCTATCTGCGCGGGGTGACCGGCGACAGCACCAGCCTTGACAATCTATATGTCCCTCCCGGAACGGAGTCGTTCAGCGTTTCGATGAAGAGCGGGAGCCGCCAGGTCGACTCGCCCACAGTCAAGGAAGATTTCAAGGCCAAGAAGCGTAAGACCCTGAAGATTCAGATCAAAGGGCAACCAACTGGATCGCCAACTGCCTCGGATCCGCTGGGTCCGGGCACGCAGATCTCCATTTCCTTCAGCACGCCGCTTCTGTAACCGAACTGTCACATTCGCCCGGTACCATGTCGCTAGCTTTGAAAGCGACTTCTCCGCGGCCGCACCACCGAACCAGGCATCCCGCATCTCGCAAGACAAAAAGGAAGAAGAAAATGCAAATCTCCACGGAAGAAATGGCTGGCGGCGTCACGCGCGTTCAGCTCGACGGCCGCATGGACATTGCCGGTGCCGCGGCTGTGGATATGAAGATGAACCTGGTGGCCGGCAGCAGCAAGAAACTCCTTATTGATCTGCAGAAGGTGACGTTCCTTGGTTCGATGGGATTAAGCTCTATCGTATTTCCTTCGCGTGCAGTTCTGGGCCGTGGCGGCAAAGTGGTTCTTTTCGGTCCCAACGATATGGTCGAGTCCGTCTTGAAGGCCAGCGGCATTGTCAACCTTCTGCCGGTTCATCACGATCTGAATGCCGCACTCGCGGCATTGCAGTAGGTTCCTCCCCTACGGATGCCACCAACCATGGCGCAAAGACCTGCATCCAGGCCTGCCAGCCGACTGACGATCCACAGCCGGCTCGACGACCTCTTATTGGTGTGGCCATGGATGGAATCGCTCGCTCACGCCTACGCCATTCCAGCCCACACCCAATTTGCCATCCTGCTTTGCCTTGAAGAGGCGCTTTCGAATGTCATCCGGCACGGTTACCGAGGCCGCGCCGGTGAAACACTTACGGTTGACTGCGCGCTCGACGAAAGCAACCAGCTGGTTTTGACCATCGAGGATCAAGCCCCCCCGTTCAATCCTCTGACAGCGCCTGAGGCGGAAAATCCGTCGACGGTCGACGAGTTGAGGCCGGGAGGCCGGGGCATTCGCCTGATGCGCAGGTTCGCGGGCTCTCTGACCTACCAGCGGCTGCCTGGCGGCAATCGCCTGACGATGCGCTTCGCCATTCCTGGCTGATTGCATCCGGCGTTGGGGCCCGTAGTGCCTTTCCTTTGTGTCGCATCGCGACGCCCCCAGGCATGAAAACGCCACTTGGGGTATGATTGCGTCTATACGTTGTGAGCGTCCGGCTTCCCTAGACGGCGCCCCGTGGTGGTGGTGTGTGTCTCGAATCTTTCAACGCATTGTCTTTGCAATCTCTGTAATCATCTTTGCCGGCCTCGGACTGGGTTATGTCCTGGGCGAGTTCGGCTGGTTTGGCGTCCACGCAGGCGACGATCAGAGTTCCGCGTATCAGCAGATCCGGGTGTACTCCGAGGTTCTGCGCAAGATTCAGAACTACTACGTCACCGAGCCCAACATTCCCGACGTCACCAACGGTGCATTGCACGGCCTGCTCGATTCGCTCGACCCCGACTCAAGCTATCTGACGCCCGCGCAGTACAAGCTATACAAGGATCGGCCCGAAGGCGACAACGCGCAAGTGGGAATGACCGTTTCAAAGCGCTATGGCTATGCCACGATCGTCAATGTTCTGCCCGGCTCGCCCGCCGACCAGGAACATCTGCGCGATGGCTACGTGATTGATCTGATAGACGGCGAGTCGACGCACGATCTGCCCTTGGCAGTCATCCGGTTCATGCTCGCAGGCAAGCCCGGGTCCACGGTGACGCTTTCTGTGGTGCGGCCTATAAAGCCTGAACCCGAGAAGATTACTCTCACGCGTTCAGTCTCCGATGCGCCGCCCCTTGGCGAGCAGTTTTACGAAAACGCGACCATTCTTTATCTGAAACCGGGCGCCCTGACCGCGGCTCGAGTTGACGACATTGCGGCTCGGATTAAGGCCGCCGGCAAGACGCGGAAAATTCTGCTGGACTTGCGAGATACCACAGGCGACGACCCTAAACAGGGGCTGCTGCTGGCGAATTTCTTCATCAAGACGGGCAATCTGGGATCGCTGGAAGGACAGAAGGTTCCCATGCAGATGTTCCCCGCGGACGCGTCGCAATGGCTGACCGATGCGCCGCTTGCCATCCTGGTGAACCGCGGAACATACGGAGCCCCGGAACTGGCTGCAGCGGCCATTGAAGCCGACAAACGCGGCGACGTGGTGGGCGAGCGCACCTTTGGTGAAGGTGCGGTGTTGAAAACCATCGACCTCGAAGACGGCGCCGCTCTGATGCTTACCGTAGCCAAGTACGAAGATCCAAACGGGAAAAAAATTGAAGATGAGGCGGTTACGCCGACTCTCGTGGTCGCCGGACCCGAGGAAGATGAGGAACCCATGCCCGCATCCAACGGCGACGACCAGCTGAATCAGGCGCTGGCGCTCTTGAAGAGCAAGAACAGTTAGCGGTTCGGAACCTGCAATTTTTGCGCGTCTGGTTCTGAACTGGGCGCGGTACGAAAGTCACATCGATTCAAAATTTCTTCGCCCCGGACCAATGCTAGCCTTTACCGTAGGGCGTTTCTCCTCCCGCGCCAGATACGGGACGGACTTATGAGGCCAGACCCCTTTGCCAGCCACCACACCCATTCGCCCGCCTGAGCAGCGGACGGTAACGCGTGTCCTCAAGCCGGTGCGCCGTGCCGCGGTGCGGCGGACTTCTGCGCAGCGCCGTTATAAGCTGGCTGGACGCTGGGCGCTGGCTGCGCTGATTCTTCTTGCCGGCGCCACCGGTTCGCTGGCTGGATTGACGCTCGTCTACTCTGTGGATCTGCCACAAATCAGTGAACTTGAAGCATATCGCCCCTCCACGACGACTGACCTCTATGACCGCAAGGGCCATCTTTTCGGCTCTTTTGCGCTGGAACGCCGCGAAGTGGTCGGCTACAACGGATTTGCTCCTGTGCTGCGGCAAGCCGTTATCTCCATTGAGGACAAGAATTTCGAGTCCCACTGGGGCATCAATGTTTTTCGCGTGATCGGCGCAGCCTGGCACGACATTCGCAGTCACGGTCGCGCCCAGGGCGCTTCCACCCTGACCATGCAACTGGCGCGCAACCTTTTTCTCTCGTCTGACCGTACGGCCATGCGGAAGATTCAAGAAGCCTACCTGGCGATTCAGATCGAGCGCGCCTTCACCAAGGAGCAGATCTTCACCCTCTACGGCAACCAGATTTATCTGGGCAGCGGGATGTACGGATTCGAGGCTGCGTCTGAGTATTACTTTTCGAAACACGCCAAGGATCTGACACTGACAGAAGCGGCGTTGCTGGCCGGGCTGCCCAAAGGGCCCGTGGCGTTCTCGCCCATTCTGAATCCCGAGAAGGCGCTGCACCGGCGCAACCTGGTGATTACTGAAATGGAGTCTGACGGCGTCATCACCCACGCGCAGGCCAATGCGGCGCGCAAAGCTCCGCTCGGATTGCACATTGCGCAGCCCGTGGGTTCGGTGGCGCCCTGGTTCCAGGAGGAGGTGCGCCGAGAACTCGAGCAGCACTTTGGCGTTGAAGAGGTGCATGAAGCCGGCCTGCGCGTCGACACCACGCTCGATCTTGACCTGCAGCAGGTGGCCAACCGCGTCGTGCCCGACGGACTTGCCGCTTATGAGCGGCGTCACGGCTGGAAGGGAGAGCTAGACAACATACTTGCTTCGGGTGCCGCGCTTGACGATTACCGGCATCCCGATTGGGCGGTAGCTGCCGGCACCGGCGATTACATCCATGCCCTGGTGACGCGCGCGCTCGCGCAGGAAATCCGCGCACGCATCGGCCCGGCTGACCAGGACGGCGCGGATATCGTTCTGGAGCCCGCTGACTGGCAGTGGACGGGCGTGCGCCGCGGCGACGCGCTCACCAAGCCCGGCGACATCATCTATGTTCGCCTCGGTCCCGCCGTCCAGGGAACTGCGCGCCGCGCCTCGCTCGAGCAGGACTCCGGTGCGGAGGGAGCTTTGCTGACCGTCGATAACAGCAGCGGCGACGTGCTGGCCATGGTGGGCGGCCGCGATTACGCACTCTCGGTCTTTAATCGCGCAACGCAAGCCGAGCGCCAGACCGGTTCCAGTTTCAAGCCCTACGTTTACACGGCTGCCGTTGAAGACGGAGTCAAGCCCGCAGACCTCATTGTCGATGCCCCGGTTCGCTTTGGCGATTACGTGCCGCACAACTACGAGAACGACTACAAGGGCACCATGACCATTGCCAACGCCTTTGCCGAGTCGCGCAACATTCCCGCGCTTAAACTGGCTGCGCGCGTAGGCATTCACCAGGTCATCGACGTAGCGCACCGGTTCGGCGTCACTTCGAATATTCCGCCGTATCTGCCGGTCGCGCTGGGCGCGGTAGAGATCACGCTCGAAGAGCAGGTGGCCTCGTACTCCGTGTTTCCCAACGACGGCATCCGCCTGACGCCGAGGGTGATCCGCAAGGTCTCGAACGCCGACGGCATTACGCTGTGGGAAGACACGCCTGCGGTGAATGAGGTCATCGATCAGCAGACGGCGCGAACCATGATGTTTCTGCTCCGCGGCGTCACCGAACATGGCACCGGCGCCGCTGCAGCGCAGCTGAAGCACCCCCTGGGCGGCAAGACCGGAACCACCAGCGACTTTACCGACGCGTGGTTTTTAGGATTCTCGCCCTCGATTACCTGCGGCGTGTGGGTGGGCTACGACAGCCGGGAGTCTCTGGGCGACAAGGAAACGGGTGCGGTGGCCGCGCTGCCTATCTGGATCAACTTCATGCGCGCCGCTATCGCCGGCAAGGACGACGAGCAGTTTGCGGGCGGCGACGAGACCGATCCCGCAAAGAACCCACTCAGCCGCGCCGGCGCCGAGCGCCCGGTGAAACCGGGAGCCAGGCCGGAGAGCTCGCACGCTCAAAGCTCGACGGCAGCCGATCCGAAAGCTCGCACGCTCATCACAAGCTCAACCGCGCAAAATACTGTTTCGCCCGCGCCACATCCTTCAAGATCTGCGCCTTCAGCGCCTCCGGCGACGGCCACTCGCGCTCCCCGCGCAACCGCGTCAGAAACTCCAGCTCAATCTGCATCTCCGCGCTGAGCTCGATCGGCTCAAAATTCAGAATGTGCGACTCGACGGCGAATGAAGGCTCGCCGAAGGTGGGACGGTTACCCACATTCGTTACCGCTTGAAACTTGCGTCCTTGCACATTGAGGCGCGTCACGTAAACGCCCAGGGCCGGAAGCAGGCCATCGTAGGGAGCGAGATTGATGGTGGGAACCAAAAGCCGCGTGCCGATGCCGCGTCCGGAGGCCGGCGCGGAGATCACCGCAAATGGACGCCCCAGCATCCAACGGGCGCGGCGCACGTCGCCGGTGCTAACCAGGGAACGAACCGCGGAACTTGAAACCTCGAGCCCGTGCACCCGAACTGCCTCGTGAACGTGTGCTCCGAATCCCAGCTCCGCGCCCATCGCCGCCAGTTCATCGACGCCGGCCGCAGCGCAGTGCCCGAAGCGGAAGTTCCGCCCCTCGTGGACGCTGCGAACCTGAAGCGCTCCAACCAGAATGCGCTCGACAAATTGCTGTGGCGTGAGATGCGCCAGCGCAGCGTCGAAGGTGAGCACAAGCACGGCATCGATTCCCGTTTGCTTGAGCAGGCGCATCCGCTCGGCCAGCGGCGTAATCAGCCTCGGCGCGTGCGCGGGGCGAAGAAAGTGTTCCGGATGCGGGTCGAAGGTTAGAGCGACGGCACGTGCTCCCACACTGTGCGCCTCGGCCGCGGCTGCGGCAAGGATCCTCCGGTGCCCCATGTGCACGCCATCGAAATTGCCCACTGCGGCCACCGTGGGACCGAAGCCCGGTGGAATCTCAGCAAGCGTGCGGAAGATCGGTACCGCCCCTGCCGCATTCTTCGCCGCGCTGCGAGTGTCCACCTTGGTATCTCCGCTCATAGGGTTACTGGCACGCTCAGCCCGTCGTAAGCCAGCCTGGCATTTTCAGGAAGTTTACGGTTCGTCTCTTCGTGACCGAGGTCATGCGCGATGTGTGTGAACCAGGTTTGCTTCGCTCCGATGCGCTGCGACCATGCGAGGGCCTGCTCCAACGTGGCGTGACTGGGATGGGGCATGTGGCGCAGCGCCGAAATCGTCAGCACCTCGACTCCTTCAAGCAATGCAAAGCTCGGCTCGGGGATTGCGCTTACATCGGTCATGTAAGCCGCGTTTCCAAAGCGAAAGCCCACGATGGGCATGTCGCCGTGCAGCAGTGGAATGCGGATGAAATCCACACCCTGCATCAGGTTGTGGTCGGCAAGCGGCATCAGTTGCACACGCGCCCGCGTGGGGTAGGTTGCCTGCGGCGAGAACGTGTAGGCGAAGGTTTGCTGGAGCACAGCGGTCACATCGGGGCTGGCGTAAAGCGGAATGGGCCCGCTCTTCCGTGCCGCGATGAAGCTCAACGGACGCAGATCATCCATGCCCAAAATGTGGTCGGCGTGAGCATGCGTGTAGAAGACGGCGTCCAGGTGCGCAATACCCTCGCGCAGTGCCTGCTCGCGGAAGTCGGGGCCGGTGTCGATGACAATGGCGTACTCGGCGCGGCCATCGACAGCCGCAGTTTGCCTTACCCACCGTAGCAGCACCGAGGGACGCAAGCGCCGGTCGTGCGGGTCCGCCGACTTGCACACAGCGCACGAACAACCCAGTGTGGGAACCCCCATGGAAGTGCCCGTGCCTAAAAATGTGAGCGTAGCGTCCATTCGGCTTCAGTGGATGGCGAAACTCTGTGGAGCGGTTAACGAGCGGCAGTGAGCACAGCCAACAGCAGCCTGCTTTCAGCTATTCGCTTTGGGCAACGAGCTACAAGCGGCGGTTTCCTAATCCCATCGTCCCGTTCCCTATTCCCTGTTTTTCGGAGACGGAGGTACCTTGGGCATGGTCATCATGCTGGTGATTTCAAGAAACGCCATGCGCGCCTCAAAGAGAACCGATTGCATCATGCGATCCTCGGCGCTGGTCAGGTTGCCCTTGGTTTTCTCGGCGAGAACGCCGAGCAGATCGATGGTCGCCCGCGCGCCCACGATATCCACTCGCGGCGCCTGCCCTTCCTGTGTTCCCGCGCCCATCTGCAGCATGGCAGTCAGGTAGAGCTGTTGCACCAGGTGTTCGAACCCCACCGGTGGCTGCGCACCCACCGCGGGATTCTGTGCGCGGATCAGGTCCTCCAGCCGTTGCGCCGAAGCGTCATAGGCGGCTTTCGATTTATCGCTTTCCTCGGCCGTCGGCGGTGGCGGCAGCTCCTCTTCCAACCGGTCCTCTGCGGGCTTCGTTGGCCGCTGCGCTTCCGTCTCGCGCTTGGGTTCGTTCACAACCAGGCGCGGCCCCGGCGCCGGCTTACTGGCAGCAGGGTCCGCCGGTTTCTCCGGTTGCGCTGGATGCGGCGCGGCCTCTCCGCTTTCTTTTTCTTCTTCCGCTTTGATCCTGCGGCGGTCAACGACTTCGAATTTCGGTGGTTCGCTCATAGCTTCAAGTCTCTCATCTGACAGGCCGGCGGCTCCACGAGCGACTTGGCCGCCGAATTGCCGGCTGGCGTGCCACCGCAGCCCGTTTCTTCCTGGCTACTTTCACCTCGAACTCAATCTCGGCGGCGCTTCCAGGATCCGGGCCGTTCCCTGCGCGGTACCCGAGACGTAACGGAATTCTTGATTTTGCGTCTCAGCCTCTGCGCGGATCGTGCCCAGCGCAAATACACGAGGCCCCCCGGCAAGAACCAGTTCGGCCGCGCTGGTGATCTCTCCCGCCGCCGTGCCATCTTCCAGCGTAAGCGCGGTGCGCGGCTCGGGCGCCGGCCCTGTCAGCTCCAGAGGCCGCAGATGACGGTGCATACTGCCCCGTGATCGGATACGCTCTACGATCTCCTGGCCGAGGTAGCAACCCTTGCTGAAGTGCAACGCCCGCATCTGCGCCGTCTCCTGCGGTAGATCGCGCTCCGTAATATCGATCCCGTATGCCGGAATTCCCTCGGCGATGCGCAACGCCTCAAGCGACGCGCAACCCGCCGGCGTGGCTCCGCCTGTGCGCAGGCACGACCATAGCCTGGCAAGTCCTGCCGACGGCAGCCAGAACTCATAATGGTGGGCGATGACGCCATAGACCCGCAAAATCCTTACGTCCCACCCGTTCCACTCGACGCTGGTCCCGACCATCGGGCTTCCGATCACGGGCAAGCCGACGCGCTCAAGCACTTCCTCTGCCAGAGGGCCGGTCAAGCCAACAGCGGTTTCCGCGCCTCCCTCGCCTCCCTGCTCCTCGCCCAGTGGAACGAGCTCGACGTCATCCATGATGATGAAACGGTTCAGATGGGCCAGCAGCTTATCGAATTGGTCGGCCGTAATCTCCAGCTCCAGACCCGATTCCCCGGCAAACGGCGTTCCCATAAGCCGCTCCTGGCCGCCATTGGCAGGTTTGGCGACCCGGTCCGATGGGCTTCGCCGCTGGGGCGAGACTTCCTCGCCCTCCCGCCACACCGTCAAGTCGCCTTGAATGTGGCCCTGCGCGTTGAGCACAAAGTTCCAGGCGCCGGTGTTCGGAAACAAGTCATTGACCGTATTGGTGACCATCCCGCTTAGCCATTGAAAGCGGTCGGCTCCGCGAACGGCCACGCGGCGCATCCAGCCCAAATCGTGAATCGCGGCGCCATGGACCAGCGCCTCTGTTTCGGTCGCGCGCGCGTCTAAGCTTGCAGGCGTCAATGCGCCCCGATAAGCGGTCAGTTCATGGGGGGTGTGCGCGGCTTCGAGCATTGCGGCCAACGCGGTGGCCTGCAGGTTTGCGGCAAGATCGGACTCAGGCATCGGGACTTATCCGCGGTTCGGTGCAGAAACTGACGCGGGCGCTGGCGCCGAACGGCACCCTGATTATAGCCTTGAAAGCGCGGCTGGGGTTTGCAGTCCAGATGAGGAATGCGGGCTAGAGCGCTACGGGAGATGCGATGCACGAGCGGTGCGCGAAGGCGAATTGGAGTGGATGCAAGGGAATCGTAGCCCTGCTGCTCGGTCTCGCGATGGCGAGCGCCGCGGTCGCGCAGCAGACCGGCTCGCAAAACCCCCAGAGCAAACCGCCCGGCGATAAACCCGATACCCACATCACACCTGAGCAAGCCCAGCAACTGTTCTCTCTGGTGGATGAACTGATGAAGTTTTCCTCGCAGGAGACCGGCCTGCCGATCAAGAGCACAGTCAAGCGCCAGTTGACCACCCGTGCCGCGGTGGAAGCGTATCTTGACGAAAAATTCAACGAGGACGAAGATACCAAGCGTCTGCAGCGCGACGAGATTGTGCTCAAGAAATTCGGCCTGCTCGACCACGACTTCGCACTCAAGCCGTTCCTGCTTATCCTCCTCAAGGAGCAGATCGAAGCCTATTACGATTCCAAGACCAAAACCGTAAACCTGCTTGATTGGGTGGACGCCGACGAGCAGAAGCCGGTACTGGCGCATGAACTGACTCACGCCCTTCAGGACCAGCACTCCGACCTGGAGAAATGGGACGACCAAACGCCTGACGATGTCTCTACCGATGCAGTGGGCGACACTGACCATCTGGCCAAGGACGAGATGGACACGGCGCGCGACGCAGTGGCGGAGGGTCAAGCGACGGCCGTGATGTTCGACTACATTCTCAAACCTTTGGGCAAGAGCCTCGTCAAGGATCCCGATGTGATCGATATCGTCAAGGCGCAGATGAGCAGCACCGAGGACTCGCCCGTGATGGCGCGCGCGCCGCTGGTTCTCCATGAAATGATGCTCTTTCCCTATAGCGAGGGCCTCAGCTTTGAGCAGGACGTGTGGATGGACCAGGGCCAGGCCGCGGCCTTCGCCGGCGCGCTCGATCGCCCGCCCTCATCGAGCTGGGAGATTCTCAATCCACGCGTCTACGAACAGAAGCGCATCCCGGCCATCCCGCTTATGCCCAACATTCACCCTCTCGTCGATGCTCAATACAAGCCTTACGACATCGGCCAGATGGGAGAGCTCGACGTGCACATCCTCACCGAGCTTTTCGGCGGCGATAATGCATCCCGCGATCTGACTCCCGCCTGGGACGGCGGCATCTACTGGGCCGGCCAACTGCGCAATGCCACCCCCGCAGAACAGGCCAGCACCAAATCCCTCGGCCTGTTTTATCTATCGGTGTGGAAGAACGCCGACTCTGCGCAGGTTTTCGCCAAGCTCTACGCCAAGAACCTGGGGCGCAAATACGCCAGCGTACACATGGTCTCTGCCGCTACATCCGCGGCTGCGGCCGACGGCGAATCAGTGGAACAGATTTATGACACGAACGAGGGTCCGGTGGTGATCACCCAGCGGGGCAAACTGGTCTTCGTTGCCGAGAGCTTCCCGCTCCCGCTGGCGCGCCGGCTGACGTCGCTCATTCTCGATGCCCAGGGAGGGGACGGTGAGAAGCGCCTGGCTGGGATGCCCGCGCAGCCCGGCGCGGCGCCGGAAGTACCTGAAGGTGCGCTTAGCGCCGACCTCGTCCGCTTTTTCGCAAGTTGCGGCGTGATGAAGGCCGCGGTCGATCCTGCCTTGCGAGCCGGACACTAGCCAATCGGCGCACCGCTCCTGTCTTGTGACGCAGTGGATATCCTTTCCACTTTCACTCTCGCCGCCGCGCTATGATGAAAATCCGGAAGCGGCTTGCACATTTCATGTGCGGCTCTGCTGTTTTCCCGCGCGGCAAGGAGAAGCACACGTGCAAGGCAAGATCGAATTGATGATGGGCCCCATGCGCAGCAACAAGACGGCGGAACTTCTGCGTAGGGCCGACATGCGCCGCCATTACGCCAAGCAATACGTCATGGTCCTCAAACCGAGCGACGACACCAAAGGCGGTCCCGGAGTGGTGGAGAGCCGCAATCCCAACGGCGGCGGCAAGATGAGCGCCTTCGCGTTCGACTCGACCAATCCGTGGGAGGTGCTGCATGCCATTCGCGAGAAGGAACAGGAGATCGGCAAGCGCGTGGAATGCATCGCCATCGATGAGGGCCAGTTCGTCAACGATCTGTTTCTCTTCACCAAGCACCTGCTCGATACGGGCCACGACGTGCTGGTGGCCGGGCTCGATCTGGATTTCCGCGCCATGCCTTTCGGCGAAATGCTGAACCTGACCTGGCTGGTGAACGCCTACGGCGGCAGTGTGACTGAGTGCATGGCCTACTGCAACTGCGGCGCTCGCGCTCTCTACTCGCAGCGGCTCATTGACGCCAAGCCCGCGGCATATGATTGCCCCATTAAGGTGCCTGGCGACTCCTACGAGCCGCGCTGCGCTGAGCACTTCGTGCTCCCTGGGCGTCCCCACTGACCCCGCGGAGCGTGCATGTCGACAGCCGGCACGATACGGCCATTGCCGCCGGAGCGCCCAGGCGGCATCTCGCGGCGCAAAGGAGCGCTAATTCATCTGGCCGGATTTCGATTGCAGATACTTGTCGAAGGGAACTTCGAAATAGAACAGCTCATGACCGTCGGAGTTGAGCACGGAACGCACGTAAATCTTGGCGCCCACCAGCGGGTGAGCGATCCCATCGACGACGTAAAACAGGAAGCCGGCCCGCGTGGTGTGTGGCTCAACCGCCAGGGCCGAGTATTCGAAGGTGTTGAAGTCCTTTTCGACCTCGCTGTCGCTGCCCTTGGGCTTGGTATGAATGGGCGGGAGCGGCGCGGGCATGGGAATCTTGCTTCCCATACGGTCTTTGCGCGTCATCAGGCGCTCGACGTCTTCCGGCTCTGCGGCCTGGATGCGATCGCCGTCGGCGGTCTCGAAGAGAATGCGCGCCTGGCTGAGCGAGATGGGCTTGTCGCCCAGGTTGGTGATGATGAGCCGCACCGGCATGACGCCGTGATCGGTATAGTCGACGCGGAAAATCGATTCCTTTTCCTTCGTGTCGTAGGGTTCGACCGCGATAGCCACGTGCTCGTCCTGGTGGATTTCAACGGCCGGATACGATGTGGCCGGTTGCACCGGAGGCGGCGCGTGATCGCTCGCCGTTGCCGGCAGCGCCGACCAAAGCAGCAGCAAGGGCAAGCCCCGCGAGATTCCCATCCTGTGCGACTGTATCATTCTAGGGTTAGACACCCCACGATTCAGGTAAGTGGCCCTACGGATTAGACCGCTGGAAGACCGATTCGGTTACGCATGACTTTGTTTTTCTACAACATGATATTGCTTGTGGCACTTGTGGCCGGGGCGCCGTGGTGGCTGTGGCGGATGGCGACCACGCGCAAGTATCGCGAAGGCTTGCCGGGGCGGCTCGGGCGTGTCCCCCGCCGGCTCATTCCGCGTTCGGCGGCTGCCGGAGGGCGAGTGATCTGGCTGCATGCGGTCTCCGTCGGCGAGGTGCTGGCCGTCACGCGGCTGGTGAGAACGCTGGATGTCGTCTTGCCCGATTATCAAGTGGTGATTTCCACCACCACGCGGACGGGGCAGGCGCTGGCCCGCGAGCGCTTCGATACCAACCGCGTCTTCTATTGCCCGCTGGATTTGCCCTGGGCCGTGCGCGCCTACCTGAACGCACTCAGGCCATGCATGCTGGTGCTGGCAGAGACGGAGTTCTGGCCGAATCTGCTGAGTGAATGTTTCCGCCGCGCGATTCCCGTGACCGTGGTGAATGCCCGCATCTCAGACCGCTCGTGGCCGCGCTACCGGCGCACGCGGCGGCTTTGGCGGCCGCTGCTTTCGCAGCTAAGTTGCGTGCTGGCGCAGAGTGAGAACGACGCCCAACGGCTGCTGGAGATTGGCTGCCGTCCAGAGCAGGCTTCTGTAGCTGGAAATCTGAAATTCGATGTACGCGCGGCGCAGGAGGCCGAGGCTACGCGGCTTTTGCGAACTATGGCCGGAGCCTTGCGGTTGATTGTTGCCGGCAGCACGCTGGAGGGCGAAGAGGCGGCGCTGCTGGAGGCGTGGCCGTGTTTGCTGGCGCACGATCCGTCCGTGGCGTTGGTGATCGCGCCGCGCCATCCGGAGCGATTTGGGGCAGTGGCGGCGCTGATGGACCGATCGGGCGTTGCTTGGGTCAAGCGGTCGGAGTGGGGCACCGGGCCCGAGAAACCGCTACGGCCCGGCGAGGTCGTGCTGCTGGACACAATCGGTGAACTGGCGTCGGTTTACTCGCTGGCCAGCGTTGCGTTCGTGGGCGGCAGCCTGGTTCCCGCGGGCGGACACAACCCACTGGAGCCGGCGCAGTTCGGAGTGCCGGTTGTGATGGGCCCGCACTACGCCAACTTCGCCGCCATT
>JASHYS010000034.1 GCA_030042915.1 Acidobacteriaceae bacterium | reverse complement strand
TCCATAAAGCAGGGGATGGGCTCGGGCCGAGCAGCCGCGCGCTCCATCAGTGCCTTGCCGCCGGCGAGCGAGCCGGTAAATCCCACCGCCTTCACGTTGGGATGATCCACCAGCGCTGTGCCAATCTGAGATCCCGGGCCGAAGAGTAGAGCAAACACGCCCGATGGCAGACCGCATTCCTTCACTGCGCGCGCAATCGCCTGCCCAACCATTTCGCTGGTGCCGGGATGGGCATGATGCGCTTTCACCAGTACCGGGTTGCCGGCGGCGAAGGCGGCCGCGGTATCGCCGCCTGCTACGGAAAACGCAAGAGGAAAATTGCTGGCTCCGAACACCGCCACCGGACCCAGCGGCCGCATCATGGAGCGGATATCGGAACGCGGCAGCGGCGTGCGCGCGGGCTGCGCGGGATCGATGCGCGCATTCACCCAAGATCCTTCTTCGACCACCTGCGCGAAGAGACGAAGCTGGTTGATGGTTCGCGCCGACTCGCCCTTGAGCCGCGCTTCAGGCAGCGCCGTTTCGCGATGTGCTCGCTCCACCAGTTCCGGCACAATGGCTTCGATTCCCGCGGCGATGGCGCGCAGAAAGCGAGCCTTTTCGCGGCCAGGCAGCTTGCCGTAGGTCGCGAATGCTTCTTCGGCCAGCGTCGCCGCACGGTTCAGGTCGTCAAGCGAAGCGCAATGATATTCGGGGTCAAGTCGCCCGCCTGTCGCAGGATCGAATCCGTAAAACGTATCGCCTGCTCCCGCCAACGATTCTCCGCCGACGATCGAAGCGCCGCGCAACGCGATGGTTGATAACATGAATCACTCCCAAAAGCAGCTTCTAGCCACCCGCTCCTCGCTATTTCGCGCCGATTGACGCATTCGCGGCTGGCAAATCGGGCTAGAAGCTAGTGGCTGGAAGCTGTCTTCTCATTCTTCCCCAATGTCTTCATTCCAGACTTCCGGATACTGTGCGATGTAACCTGCCAGCAAGTCACGGCATTCGCGGTTGTCAAGGTCGATCACGTCCACGCCGTTCTCGCGCAGCCAGTCCAGGCCTCCCGCAAAATTGCGGCTCTCGCCCACCACCAGCGTACCGATGCGGAACTGCCGCACCAGGCCGCTGCAATACCAGCATGGCGCCAGCGTGGTCACCATGACAAGATTGCGGTAGCTGCGTTGCCGGCCGGCACGTCGAAAGGCGTCGGTTTCGCCATGCACGCTGGGATCGCCTTCCTGCACGCGGCGATTGCGGCCTCGGCTCAGCAATTCTCCGCTTCGCGTAAACAGCGCCGCCCCGATGGGTATCCCTCCCTCGCCGAGGCCGATCCGCGCTTCCTCGATGGCCACGGCGAGCATCTGCTCGTACAAACTCACAAAATCAAGGGTAACGCAGAGGGCACGTCCGGTACTTTGGTTCACGAAAAAGGCCGCAGCTGCGAAAGCTGACGATATACTGTCGCAGCGAAATCCCGGGCCCAGCATAACGGCTTCCTAGGAAGTGAAATCTCAAGGAGGATTGTGATGCGTATCGTTCATGCAGGACGAATATTGGTGCTTTGCGGCGCGGTGGCTGCGCTGCTTGCTGCGGTGCCGGCCAGGGCCGCGGTCGATGCATTCATGACGCTTTCGGGCGTCAAGCAAGGAGTCATCAAGGGCGATCAGGGATCGGAAAAAATCCAGCTCGTCAGTGTCGGCCGCGACGCCGCCAGCGGGATGTCCAGCGGCAAGCGGCAGCACTCCCCGATTATGATCACCAAAAAGATCGATATGGCGTCGGCCAAGCTGGCCATGGCGTCCACTTCACATGAGACGTTGGGCAATGTGACGATCACGTTTGATGGAGTCTCGCGCGGCACGAGGGCCGTTGAAAGGATCACGCTCACCAACGCGACCATCATCAGCGTGCGCAAGTCGGGCGGAAACGAGATCATTACACTCGATTACCAGGCCATCGAGGTTACCTGGACCGACGGCGGCAAAACCGCAACCGACGACTGGGAATCTCCGGTGTAGTACATGCGGAGTTAGCGACGTTACCGGGACCGGTTCTCTGACCGCTTGGTTCTATACCAATTCCGTGCCCCATCCTTTCGCCTTTTTTCTCGCGAAAGCGTGGGAAGGCACGAACAGAAAAAGGTAAGAATTCAAACGGTCAGTGACCTGACTCCGCTGCCTCAACTCACCGTCAACACCAGCTTGCCAAAGTGCGTAGCCTCTTCAAGAAACTTGAAGACTTCGCGCGCCTGGGACCAGTCGAAGGCTTCGCCCACAGGACGCATCTCGGTAAGCGCGATGGCGCGATTCATGTCTAAGAAGTCCTTCCGCGAACCCACGTAGATGCCTCGGATGCGCGCCGTTTTGTGAATGATCAGCGGAATGGGAAAGGGGTCAGTAGAAGCGGCCAGCGCGCCCACCTGGGCCACCGTTCCGCCTGGCCGGATGGCGCGAAGCGAGCGCGCCAGTGTGCCCGCGCCGCCCACGTCCACCACCAGGTCCACGCCTTCGCCGCCCGTCTGCTCGTTCGCCCAGAGGTCCCACTCGGGATTGTCGCGGTAGTTCAGCCCCGCATCGAGGCCCATGGCCTTGGCCCGCTCCAGCTTTTCCTGGCTCGACGAAAGACCCAGAACCCGCGCGCCTTTGAGCCGCGCAAACTGCAGCGCGAAGATCGAAACGCCGCCCGTGCCCTGGATCAGGACGGTTGCGCCCGGCTTGAGCTCACCCGCGGCCAGCGCGTTCCAGGCCGCAATCGCGGCGCAAGGCAGAGTCGCGCCTTCCTGGTAGCTGAGGTGATCGGGAATGCCGACCAACCCGTCTTCCTTGAGCACCACGTAGTCGGCCAGCACGCCATCAATGTCGCCGCCCAGCGCCCCCCGCGCCTTGGCCGCCGTCAACGGCCCGTCGACCCAATTCTGCATAAAGATGCCGGCCACGCGATCGCCCGCCCGCCACTTGGTCACGTCGGCGCCCACGGCCACCACTTCCCCGGCAGCGTCGGAACAGGGAATGCGCGGTAGCTTCATTTTGGGGTTGTAAAGCCCCTTCACCACCATCAGATCGCGATAATTGTAAGAAACCGCGCGCACACCTACCAGCACTTCGCCGGGCCCCGGTGTGGGCGTCGGCCTCTCTACAAACTCCAAAGAATCAATGCCGAATGATGAAATCTGCCACGCACGCATGCGGGTCCTCCCTGCGGCCATGTTTGCGCATTGCCATTTTGCGGGACGCTGGCCGCGTCAAACCCATTAGAATGAGAATATGGCTCGCGGATGGGAAAGTAAATCGGTGGCAGAACAAATGGCAAGTGTCTCAGACGTCCCTGCACTCCAATCCGGGCTCCCGGCGCGCGGGCTTTCACCCAATGCATCGAACCCCGCCAGCACCCACATAACCGAAGAAGCCCGGCGCGTGGCCGAGCAGCAGCGCACCGCTCGCGAAAGGCAGAAGCAGGTTCTTCACCTTGAGCGCGAAAGCATCCTCTCGCGAAGAACCTCGAATCCCGGACGTCGCGCAGCCCTCGAGGCCGCTTTAGCGCACATCGACGCCCAGATCCAGGCGCTGGACTAAGAAGCAGCTCTTAGCTGTTAGCTCCCCGATCCCAAACCGCCGTCTGCCTGCTGCCTCGCCAACACACGTTGCCCATCCTTCGTTGCCCCATCCCTCGCGCAGCCTTACCGCGCGAAGGGTGGGATGCTAACTCGCTGATGCCCTGCCTTACTGCTCGCGATGGATAAGCAGCGTGTTGGCCTGATCCACCGACGAAAGCGAGACCCGCGCGATGTTCACGTGATCGGGCCGCGTCACCGCCCACAGGATTACATCCGCAATGTCTTCCGCCTTAAGAGGCTTGATCCCCTTGTAGACCTTGGAGGCGCGCGAGGCGTCGCCGTGAAAACGCACCAGGCTGAAATCCGTTTCCACCAGGCCGGGATCGACGCTGGTGACGCGCACCGGAGTCCCTAGCAGGTCTTCGCGCAGGCCGTCGTTGATAGCGCGCGCCGCTGCCTTGGTTCCGCAATAAACCGCGCCGTTGGGATAAACGATCTCGCCCGCCATCGACCCCAGAGTTACTACGTGGCCGCGCCGGCGCACCACCATCCCGGGAATCACGGCACGCGCCACGTACAGCAGTCCCTTGACGTTGGTGTCGACCATTTCTTCCCAGTCTTCGACGCGACCGGTGTACAGCTTGTCCATGCCGCGGCTCAGGCCGGCATTGTTCACCAGCACGTCGATCTCGGCCCACTCCTGGGGCAGCTCGTCAATGGTGCGCTGCACAGCATGGCGGTGGCGCACATCAAGGTCAATGGAGTGCACGGCAGCAGCGCCCCGGCTGAGTGCGCGCGAGGCCACGTCGGCCAGCTTGCCGGCCCTCCGGGCGGCCAGCAGCAGCCGCGCACCTTCACCCGCAAACGCGAGCGCGGTAGCCGCGCCAATGCCCGCGCTGGCCCCGGAGATAAACACGATTTTCCCTTTGAGTTTCATCTGGCATCATCCTACAGGCGCGTTCAAATGCCTTGCTGTGATACGCGGTACATGCCCACCGCCCAATCTTCCCCCGCGAACCCAGCGGCGCGGGCCTGGGCAAACACCTGGGCCAGCGTTTCGGGCAAGCTCAAGCACGTTCCGCGGCTGGCCGCGGCTTCGCGCAGCAACCGCAAATCTTTTTCGCCCAATTCGATCGTAGCTCCGGGACGCTGGGGAGGATGTAGCATCACTTTGCCGTAGGCCGCATAAAACGGCGACTGAAAAAGCGCGCTGTTGACGGTTTCAAGAAAAGTTTCGGGCTCGATTCCCTGCCCCGCCGCAAAAACAAACGCCTGGCTGAGCGACTGAATCATTGCGCTGATGAGAAAATTGCCGCCCAGTTTGACGGCGTGCGCCATCGGCGGCTCCGCGCCTACCACTGAAATCCCGCGCGACAGCGGTTCCAGCAGCGGGCGCGCGCGGGCCACGGCATTTTCGTTGCCGGCGGCCACGATCCAAAGCCGTCCCTGTTCGGCGATTTCAGGCCGCCCGAAGACCGGCGCAGCCACAAAGTCGATGCCGCTCCGCGCGTGCTCCTTGGTCAAACGCTCGCTCAGTGCAACGCTAATGGTGCTGCACGATAGATGAAGCACGCCAGGGCTCAGCGCGTCCATCAATCCGTTCGGGCCGAAAATCACCTCTTCGTTGGCCGCATCATCGAACAGCATAGTGATGACGGCATCGGCGCCCAGTTCGGCTTCCGCCGGTGTGGCCGCGGCAATGGCGCCCTCGCGCAGGAGCGGTTCCGTCTTGCCTTCGGTGCGGTTCCACACGCGCAACTCGTGGCCGGCGGCAATCAGGTGCTTCGCCATGGGCGCGCCCATTTTGCCCAGGCCAAGAAAACCAATCTTCATGCGCTGATTGTAGAAGACGGGGTTCAGTGGTCAGAGATCAGGCCAATGGTACACTCCGCACATGTCCAAGATCCCATTCACCATCATGGCGGCCGTGCTGTGCGTTACGGCAGTCCATGGTCAACAAACAGCCGCGCCCGATCGGCACGCGGCGGAATCTGAGCTTCGCCGCCTCGACGAACAGTGGTCCGCCACTGCTGCGCGAAACGATCTTGACGGCACGGTCGCCTTCTACGCGGATAACGCCGTTCTGTTGCCGCCCAATGCGCCCATGGCAACCGACAAGGAGTCGATTCGCAAGTCGTGGGCAGGACTCCTGGGCCCGCACACATCGGTCTCGTGGGAATGGATGAAGGTTGAAGTGGCGCAATCCGGCGAGCTGGGCTACATCTACGGCAGCTACAAACTCACGATTGGCGCTTCGGGCGGGAGCGGTGCCGTGAACGACACCGGCAAATTCCTTGAGGTCTGGAAGAAGCAGCCGGGCGGAAGATGGAAGTGCATTGTCGACACCTACAACTCCGACCTTCCCCTTCCGGCGTCGGCAAACTAATCCGGAAATCAGTTCGGCGTGCCGGTAGCTTCGTCACGGCTGAAGGTGCACTCCGCGCACTGGCACACGCGGCGCAGATACTCCCACGAATAAATTCCGCCCGAGTGGCCGTCGAGCCAGTTGAACTGGATGGCGTAGCGGCCCACCGGATGGGCGCTGGCCGGCTTGGGCGGCGGCGCGTACATAGGCAGCAGCGCGGCCGGCTTCGATTTGGGCTGGCCCGGCTTGCGGCCCTCGGCATTGCGCTCGTCCACGCAGGTAGCGCAAGGGCAGGCATCGCGCAGCCAGGCAAAGCTCCACGCGCTTTTGTGACCGTCGGCCCAGTCGATCTCCAGCCCCTTGCCTTCGGTGAGCAGCACGCGCACTTTTTCCGGCGTGAACGCGATGCGGGCCAGCGGCCGGTTCTGCGCGCTTTCGCGTGCCTGCTCTTCTTTGCTCGCGAAACGGATGCCTTCGTGGCTCATGACTACAGTTTACAGTTCTCAGTTCCTGGTTCACAGCGGCTGGGGTTCCTCACTCAGCTTTCTTAGCTGCTGGTTCGGTTTGCGGCCGCAAGCTATGAACTATGAACTGCAAACTATGGACTGTTTCTCCAGAAGAACCACGCCGCCATCCCCAGCCCGATGACCACCACCAGCGCGCGCAGCACGGGTTGCGGAATGCGGCGCGCCAGGCTGGCCGACGCGTAGCCGCCAATACCCGCAGCGATCATGGCCGCCACGCAATAGCGCCAAACCACCTGGCCATCGGCAATGAAAATCACAAAAGCGATGCCGTTGGCGAGCAGGTTCGCCACCACCTTCAGCGCGTTGATGGCGTTGATGTTTTCGTAGCCGAAAAGCGCCAGCAGCGTCATGAACAGAAACCCGGCGCCTGCGCCAAAGTATCCGACGTAAATGCTCACCGCCACGACCGCAAAAAACAGCGGCACGCGGCGCGGCGCGTGCGTTTCGTCGGCGCCGGCGTGCGCGTGGCGCTTCAGCTTCAGCCGTTCCAGCGCCCGCGAAGCCGGCCGGCTCACGGCAAAGGTCGACGCGGCGAACAGCAGCAGCCACGGCACCAGGCGCATGAAGGTCCGCTGCGGCGTACTGATCAGAACCACCGCTCCAACTGTGCCCCCCAGCAATCCCGCCGCGCCCATCAGCAGTGCGGAA